>NZ_JBMLRC010000321.1:0-1116 GCF_049241225.1 Emticicia sp. | reverse complement strand
TTTTAACGTATCAGCTTCCTGAGCTTGGCTTATTTGTGGAAAAACTATTTTTAAAAACGTTATATATAAAAAAATATAACGCTGAGTATAGCAAAGTAATTTTGCAGACATTCCTTGATATTTTTGAGGATTTTACGAAAACAGTTCGTTATATTTGCAAATATATAACGAGGAAATGGAGAACGAAAAAAAATGATAAGTTTTTAGAGAATCATTTGTATGAGTGCTCCACGGTTGATAGTCGACAAGTCCATAGTAGTAAAAGTCTTGTGGGTACTTATCTAGCTTTGATAAAGGATGTCGATTGTGGTTATCCTATTTCTTAACTAATAAAATTGAACTCTTGAAGAATAAAACACAGACCAAATAACCCTAAAAATATCCTATGACATCACTATTATTACTTCTATTATTATTGAGCTTAGTTGCGTTTTTATATTCTTCGGTGGGGCATGGTGGTGCAAGTGGGTATTTGGCCGTGATGGCAATTATGGGCGTAGCTCCCGCAATGATGAAGTCATCGGCATTGGTCATGAATCTGGCCGTTTCTTTATTTTCGTTTATTGGCTTTTACCGGGCAGGGCATTTTCGCTTAAAACTTTTCTTGCCATTTGCTTTGGCCAGTATTCCGATGGCATTTGTGGGAGGAACAATGACCCTTTCCGATTCGATTTATAAGAAAATTCTTGCCGTATGTATCTTATTTTCAATCGTTCGATTAATCTATCAATTTGATACCGATGAAAAAAATAGACCAATTCCGATATGGGCGGGTGTTCTTTCGGGTGGTTTGATTGGCTTACTTTCGGGAATGATAGGCATTGGCGGAGGTATAATTCTTAGTCCTTTGATGCTACTGATGCGATGGGCGAATTTGAAAGAAACGGCGGCCGTTTCGGCACTTTTCATTTTTGTAAATTCACTTGCGGGCTTATATGGAGTGCTTCAAAAGGGAGGAATAAACCTACCTGAAAACATGAAATGGGCGGTTTTGGCTACGATTATCGGTGGTTTAGCTGGCTCTTATTTTGGCAGTCAGAAATTCAATTCAAAAGCCTTGAAAATACTTTTGGCAATGAGTCTAGTCATAGCGAGTTTGAAATTGATTTTTACGTA
>NZ_JBMLRC010000320.1:3911-5614 GCF_049241225.1 Emticicia sp. | reverse complement strand
TTCGTGGGAATTACTGATGGTTCGACATATCGACGGTGCGACGACTCGCTTCGAATCAGTGACATCCTTAAAAAAGATTTTTCAATAAAAAAGCCTCAGATTTCTCTGAGGCTTTGTGGGAATTACTGGGTTCGAACCAGTGACCCCCTGCTTGTAAGGCAGGTGCTCTGAACCAGCTGAGCTAAACTCCCATGACACATTGTACTGCTTTGAAAAGAGTGGGAATTACTGGGTTCGAACCAGTGACCCCCTGCTTGTAAGGCAGGTGCTCTGAACCAGCTGAGCTAAACTCCCTTTTCACAAACGAAACTACTTTTTTGTTTGGGACTGCAAAGATGCAAGTCTGTTTTTTTATTTCCAAATATTCAATAAAAAAAAATATCAGTTTTTTATTTTTCCTTGTAAAATCATATTTAAAATTTGTTTTGTATAACCTCGTTTCAAGTTTTTGACCGTTTGCCCCTCCATACTGTCAAAAAAGTATTTGTTCCTGACAAAATATTAGTTGGAGACTTCTCGCCTTAGCTATATTTTTGTAAATCATTTATTTCAATCTTAAAAATATGGCTCTTGAACAAACATGGCGTTGGTTTGGCCCCAATGACCCAGTAAGTTTATCCGATGTTCGTCAAGCTGGGGCAACAGGTGTTGTTTCGGCACTTCATCATATACCAAACGGTCAGGTTTGGACAAAATCAGAAATTCAAGCTCGTAAATCTCTCATCGAAAGCAGTGGTTTGGTGTGGTCGGTGGTAGAAAGCGTGCCTGTGCATGAAGATATCAAGAAGGCTTCGGGAAATTATAAGCAATACATCGAAAACTACAAGGAAAGCCTCGTGAACTTGGCCGACTGTGGTATTGATACAGTTTGCTATAATTTTATGCCAATTTTGGACTGGACTCGTACTGACTTAGATTTTGAAGTAGCCGATGGCTCGAAAGCCTTGCGTTTCGATATGACCGAGTTTTGTGCTTTCGAAATGTATATTCTAAAAAGAGTAAACGCCGAGAAATCTTATTCGGAAGCACAAATTGCCAAAGCAAAAGCATGGTTTGAAAGTGCAAGCGAAGCTGATGTGACTCGTCTGACCAAAAATATTATCGCTGGCTTGCCAGGAAGCGAAGAAAGTTTTACGATTGAGGCTTTCAGAGAAACACTTGATACTTATAAATATATAGGAGATAAAGAATTACGCCAAAATCTGTATAGTTTTCTAAAAGAAATTACGCCAGTAGCCGAGCAAGCGGGCGTATTGTTGGCGATTCACCCCGACGACCCACCCTATCCGATTTTGGGCTTGCCACGTGTAGTAAGTACCGAAACCGATGCAAAATTATTGCTCGAAGCGGCCGAAAGTAAGTTTAACGGACTTTGTTTTTGCACAGGAAGCTACGGTGTGCGTGCTGATAATGATTTGGTCGGAATGGTTGAGCGTTTGGGCGACAGAATTAATTTCATACATTTACGAGCAACTAAGCGTGACGCCGAAGGAAATTTCTACGAAGCAGACCACTTAGATGGCGATGTAGATATGTATGGCGTAATGAAAGCGTTGGTTTTGGAGCAAAAACGAAGAGTAAGTGAAGGACGTGAAGATTACAGATTGCCGTTCCGCCCCGACCACGGACACAAAATGCTCGATGACCTAAACGCTACTAAACGTACAAACCCGGGCTATACGGCCATCGGTCGTTTGCGTGGT
>NZ_JBMLRC010000320.1:0-3811 GCF_049241225.1 Emticicia sp. | reverse complement strand
TTTAGCTAAAAATATTGAATAGTAAAGTTACATAAAGATAGAAGAGTGTTTTTTGAGAACATTCAAAATTCATTCATTCGCTCATTCACTCATTAAAATTTTATGCCAAAAATAGTAACTTTTGGTGAAGTGCTACTTCGCCTTTCGACACCCAATTTTCAGAAAATAGAACAAGCAACCTCGTTTAATGCTACTTTTGGTGGTACAGAAATGAACGTTGGGGCATCGCTCGTGAAGTTTGGTTTTGAAGCTGCTCACGTAACCGCTTTCCCTAATAATTTGATGGGCCAAAAAGCCAAGGCATTTCTAAGATTTTTGGGAGTTGATGATTCTCACGTAGTTCTGGAAGGTGATAGAGTAGGGGTGTTTTTCTTAGAAACGGGTGCGGTGATGCGTGCCAGCCAGATTGTCTATGACCGTGCCGATTCGGCATTTGCTAATATCAATCCTGAGCATTTCGATTGGGAGAAAATCTTGGAAGGTGCAGATTGGTTTCACTGGTGTGGTATTACGCCCGCAATTTCGGAAGGAGCCGCAAAGGCGTGCCTAGATGCCGTGAAAACTGCTAAAAAATTGGGAATAACTGTTTCATCGGATATTTATTACCGCAGTAATTTGTGGAAATATGGTAAAACTCCACAAGAAATTTTGCCCGAATTGGCTTCTTATTCAGATATTATTTTGGCAAGTCGCAAAAACATCGAAGAGATTTTTGGGCTTCAAGTAACTGTCGAGAAGGGTAAGTTTGTGGAGGCTTGTAAAATGTTGATGGAGGCTTATCCGACCATAAAGAAAGTAATTGATTCTGACCGTATTCAAGTAAGTGCTTCACATAACCAATATGCCGCAAAAATGTGGAATGGCGAGGAATTGTTAGAGACTGGTTATCAAGATATTACTCACATTGTTGATAGAATTGGTACTGGCGATGCATTTTTGGGTGGTTTTATTTATGGGCAAGTTATATTGAAAGATGATTTGAAATCATTGCAGTTTGGAACAGCAGCCGCCGCTCTGAAACATACCATTGAAGGTGACCAAAATTTAGTGACAGTCCCAGAAGTTGAAGCCGTCATGAGCGGAGATAAATCTGGGAGATTGAGAAGATAAACTTGATTGACGATTTTGGATTTACGAATGACGATTTGTTGGTTTAAACCATAAAATTGTGATATACGAATCGTAAATCATAAATCGTACATCGTAAATTTAAAGATAATGGCAAGATTTGATAAAAATACAACCTTGGCACAGGTTTCGGCAACGGGTTTAGTGCCGCTTTTTACGCACAATGATTTAGAATTGTGTTTGGGTGTGTTGCGTGCGTGCTATGCAGCGGGCGTGAGAGTTTTTGAATTTACGAACCGCACCGAAAATTCGTACAATAATTTTGTTGAACTCGTAAAAATCGCTGAAACCGAAATGCCCGAAATGATTTTGGGAATCGGTACGATTTACGATGCTGCCACGGCACAAAAGTTTATTGATGCTGGTACTAATTTTATTGTAGCTCCAGTGATGAACCCCGAAGTTGGAAAGGTTTGTCAGGCGGCAGGCATTCCGTGGATGCCGGGCGTGATGACAGTTACCGAAATTTATAATGCTCGTGTGGCGGGGGCTGAATTCATCAAGATTTTCCCAGGCGATGTTTTGGGTGCAGGTTTTGTGAAAGCCCTGAAAGGTGGCCCGATGCCCGATGCTCAGATTATGGTTACGGGTGGTGTTTCGCCAACCGAAGAAAGTCTAAAGCTGTGGTTTGGTGCTGGTACTACTGCCGTAGGAATTGGCTCACAATTAGTGCCGAAAGATGTTTTAGCCGCAAAAGATTGGGCAAAAGTTACCGAAATTGTGGGAAATGCTCTAACTATTATTAAAGGATTGAAGTAATAATTTTGCAGAAGTCCACAGACGACAGTAAACAAAACGCTCCGAAAGAATATCTCTCGGAGCGTTTTGTTTTACTACTTTTGACTATTGACTGTGGTCCGTCGACTAAGCATATACATTCAAAGCCGCAGCCACTTCACGTACACCAATTGCCATCATATTTGACAAGTGCGTAGTTACGTTTTCTTCAAAACCTTTGAGTTTGCGGAGGTCGCTTCCCCAAAGTTGTTCGTTGCCAAGCACTGCCTCTACTACTTCGTTTGGTTTATGGTTTTGCCATATTTCATAAAAATACTTTGCCGAATCGCATTGGATTGGGTAAAGGACTCCTTCTTTTTCTCCGAAATACTTACCGTTTTCTTCTTTTACCGCCTTCATAAATAAGATATAAGCTGCAAAACCACGAGTAAAGTATTGTGGAACTGTACTGAATTCTTTGTAGTAATTCAACAATAATGGAATATTACGCATCTGCATTTTCATGGTGTATTGCAGCGTAATGCTAATCCATTGGTGGTCGAGGTACGGGTTTCTGAATCTATCCAATACATCACGGCCATAGCGTTGAGCTACTTTGGCATCTATTTTATACGGAATTGCAGGAGCAATTTCCGACATCATCAAATTTGTGATAAACTTCTCAGTCATATCATCGGCCAAGGCTTCTTTCACCGTTTGGAAACCCGAAAGAAAAGCCATACCGCACATGAGCGTATGTGTGCCATTGAGCATGCGTAACTTTAGTTCACGGAATTGCTCAATGTTTGTTGCTACTTTTACGCCTTCGTCAGCCTGTGCAAATGATAAAACATCTTTTACTTTTTCATTGCCTTGTATGGCCCAAAGTCTGTATGTTTCGGCTACTAGTAGAAGTTGGTCTTCATAGCCAAGTTTATCTTGAAGTTCGGCCAATGCTTCGCCTTTAGGCTTGCCTGGTACGATTCTATCTACCAATGAATTACAGAATGAGTTTTCGGTATTGAGCCATTCAATAAAATTCGCTGGTAATTCATTAAAATTGGCAACTTTCAAAATTAAGTCTTTCAAAATATCACCATTTCCTACGATTAGCTCAGTCGGGATAATTACAACACCAGCTTGTTTATTTTGAAAACGCTCATACAACCACGCTGTCAGTTTCGCAGGAAATGAAGCAGGCGGAGATTGACGAATACTCTCTTCGACGTACTGTAAACCAACTTCGGTGGTGTTTGAGATAACGACTGAAATGTTAGGGTCTTGGGCAGTTTCGAGGATTTCGTTCCACTCAGATTGTGCCGAAAGCACTCGACTAATGGCCGAACTGATAATGTTTTCTTCGGTAGGTACACCCTTTTCAAGCCCTCTTACGCAAATAGTGTAAAGATTGTCTTGTTCAGCAAAAGCATCCGCACCACCCGAATCGGTTGATTTCACAACCACGATTCGTCCATTAAAAATTCCTTGTTTATTGGCTTTGTCAATAAAATAGTCGCATAGTCCACGAAGCAAAACCCCCGTACCAAATTGAAGTACTTTTTCAGGTAGTTGGAGTGTCGAACTGTCGGTCAGTAATTCTTTAGAGAGTTTCATTAAAAGTCAAAATAAATAGATTGTATATAACAAAAGTAGATACTTTATTAAGTTTCATCAACTAAAATTCAGTTAAATTATAATACTATTTTGTGATTTTGGTCATGTAATAGGAATAATTCTACAAGAAAACAGATAATCAGAAAATCATGGCAGAAAAAGTTTATTTATATGCAAAATTTTTGTTCAAAGTTGTTCAAAAAAATGACTTATTTACTGATATTCATCAACAAATCAGACGAGTGATTTGCTTGAAATTTTCCGTTTATCATGATTGAATTTGGCAGAAACATCGAAAAAGTCTAATTTCGCTTCATAAACAAATAAAACTAAACCTGAAATGGAACAAATT
>NZ_JBMLRC010000319.1:0-10098 GCF_049241225.1 Emticicia sp. | reverse complement strand
CTATTTCAGCTACTTTAAGAAACGCCGAAAAAATTCTATATTTAGTTGATAACAAAGCAGTTGACGAAAATTTTATTGCCAAAGCCGATGAAAACTTCATGAAAAAAGTATTCCAAATGAATGCTGAAGATAGCGATTTGATAGCCAAATTTGGCGAACGTGCCAAAGGCTTTGACAACGTTTTTTGTATCTGGACAACCGACCTTATGAACAAAAAATAAAAAAACTCTGCACGTAAATCAACGTGTAGAGTTCAGGTAATTCTCAATCAATTTTTTAATATTGGTGATGGATTTAGAAGCGAAAAAAACTTGAAACTCTGCACAACAAAGTGCTATACAGAGTCTTATGAACCTATGATGAAAAATTACTTACAATCTGAGTTTTACTTTTTGGACGACTCAATATCATAATACGCTCGCCACATCGGATACGACACAATTCCTTGAAAAGCAGTCTTTTTATCTGCACCTATTTTCATAAAAAAACTATCAGCCATATCAAACGTGCCCATTTTCGAGATTCCTAAACTAATATCATAATGAGCGGCCAACATCAAGAGCTGTTTTGTGGCAACTTGTTCTTCCAAAATCTTGACCATTCCCACGTCTGGTGTTACGCCCGAAACATTATAAAAACGACCATTAATTCGCCTATCAATCGTGATAGGTAAACCCAGATTCATGAGTTCTGCTGTTTGCTTTACTCTACAAAACTCGCTCGAAAATATCTTTTTTATTGGCATTTTCACGCCCTTAAATACCGTTCCGTAATACTCCGACTGCTTTTTCCCGTTCTCACTCAACTGACGAGCCAGCTTGCTATCGCACGATGTCCACCAATTAGTCGAAGCAGGTAGCGTTTCACCGTCAACTCCCACAATCGCTTCGGCATGACGAATCACAATGGCACGAGTTGTATCGGTAGCGTACAGCCTCTCAATGTATTTCCAACCTCTCAAATAATGATTTTTATCGGCCGTTCCGCTGGCTGCCATTACAAAAAACTTAGTTTTCGAACCGTCGGCCGTCCAAGTAGCCTCAATTTCATGCACAACATTGACGGTTGTTTGTGTAATTAAGCCAGTTTCCGAAATATTAAAGCTCGGATTCGTCCCCAGTTTCTTGAATGTGGCAGGCTCAGATGTTTTTATCTGATAACTCTGCTGGTCGATAAACAACATTCGATTATAAAAATCGGCCGACACGATAACTGGCTCGGGTTTGGCTTCTTCTTTGGTGCATTTAAACGACAAAAATGCTATCAGCATTACGCCCAAAAAGGCAAAATTTTTAATCAGTTTTTCTTTTTTTAGATGAAAGCACAACATATTTCTACGCTAAATTTTTTAATATTTTTGGGTTGTGGGGTGAAAAGTCTGCCAGCTATGCCAAAACTCTTGATAAGCCTTCACTTTAGTAAGCGATTCTGAGCCATCAACAGCCTTTCCGTTTATCGTAAATCGTTGCAATTCAACGTTTCTATTATTAATAATTAAAGTATCATTTTTCAGTTGAAATTTCACGTCTTTACTCGGACGCTCAAAAGCAAAGAAACTCTTATCATCAGCCGCCAAAACCAATGCAATTGCCTTCGCTCCTACTTGTTCGTTTATCACTCTTTCTCTTTTCAATCGAAGCCAATCGAAAGCCTTACTATCTCTCCCGATTGCAATGCCCACTACCCACGATTTCTCTTTCCACGATAACGAATCTGTGCGGGTCAAATCGCTCCTACTTTTGCCTTTTTCATACTTGGCTGTGCTATCGTATTTTTCCTTAAAATGCTCATCGGGCTGCATGATTAAGCTGTTGGGGTGCAAAGCAAGCCACTTTTCGAGCGACGTTTGTTCCGAAAATAATTCGGGCAATGTTTGCCCTTTCAGCTTTCCGATAATTGCCTCACCGTTGGCTTGTCGCCACCAACTTTTGGTGGTTTCGTCTTCAAACATGGCATTGAAATGGTCCATGCCTACCAAGCGAAACTTCTCGGGTTTTCCGCCAACAATCGGCTCATAAATACGCCCTGTTCGACAAACAGTGCAGTACGTGACCATTATTTTCTTCCCAGCCAAAGTATCAAGCACTTGGTGATGATAGCCAATCAGCAAAATCGGATACGCTCTTGCTTGGCCGTTCAGCTCGATACCAATTACAATTCGGTCTTTTTCTATTTTATTTGCTTTCGCTGGCTTCATTTGCAAACTCTGTGGCTGATAGAACATCGTATCGGCCGCCATTTGAAAATTAAACGCATAAATAGCCCCAAAAACTAACACCAAACCACCTAAAGTAAACCATTTGGAAGCCTTGAATGCTTTCTGAACCCCAATGAGCAACAACAAAACAAAGCACCCACGAAACACCCAACGCCAAGTATAAAGAAAATACGCTAAGTCGATGCTTCGTATTCGCTGGCTACCCGGCAGCGGCATGATGAAATAAACGTTCAGAAACTCGAACAAAATTAGCCCGATTACGCCCAAGTAAAAAAGTTTTTTCATCGACTTCGAGTGCTACACTTTTGAATGTAATTGTCTGTGCTTAAAGATTATAAGAACTTTCAGCATTATTTAATCATTCACTGGTCAATAAATAAGATTTTTTAATCTTTAACGAATTGATTAAATTGCAAAACAAAGTAACAAACATTTAAAATATATTCCAAATTTTCGGAAATAAAATACAAAAATTCCTAAATAATGGAAAAAAGATTCGGTTCAAACCTTAGAACACTACGAAAGAAAAATAAATTAACCTTAGAATCATTAGGAGAAAAACTAAAGATAAGCAAAAGTGCCATTTCAGATTACGAAATTGGCAAAACTTTTCCTCCGTTAGATGTTTGTGAATTAATTAGTGATTTTTTTGGAATAAATATCGACGACTTACGAAATTCCGATTTCACGGAATTAAGTCTTGAACAAATAGAAGAATTACACGGCTCTAAAGCTAAAAATAAGCCTGCGAAAGAAACTAGCACCGATTTCAGCAATGAAAAAAGGCAATTAGAATTCCATAATAAACTACTGAGCCAACAAATAGAAGGTCTGCAAATTCAACTTAAATTGACTAAGCAGATTGTTGAAAGCAAAGATTCGGAAATAAAATCATTACAGATTCAGGTTAGGCTTTTGGAAGAAAAACTACATGGCTAAAAATACGCCGCTCGAAGTTTAAAACTTAATTTACAGCGAACTTGGATCATTCAATGGCTTCGAGTTCATATTTTCTTGCTTGACAGAAATCAAATTTTCAATCGATTGAGCCGTGGCTTCGAGTGTTTCGTTTTCGCCCGAAATCTTCTTCAATAAATTCAACACCTGAGCTTGTGTTTGTAAGATAACCTCTAATTGAATCTGATTTTGGGCAATTTGCTTCTGATTACGAACAATATTTATCTGATTATTAACAATGATTTCTTGGTTACGAATAATCGTGGCCTGGTTATGAATCACCACCTCATGATTATCGGCATTTTGCTGCTGATTCTGAATCATAATATCATAGTTTTCTACGATTCTTCCCTGCATTTCTTTCAAAAAATCTTGCTCGGCAAGCAATTTCTGCAAAATCTCTTCAATATTTTTCATTAGAATTTATGCTTATAAGCCAATAATTGCGACTAAATTTGTGAATCACTTTCACAAAAGTAACATATTTTTTTATGTCTGTCGAGAAAACTACTAAAAACAAAATCCCTTATTTATACATCGGCTTCGTGGCCATTGTGCTGAGTTGTTGGGCTTTTTATATTACCTCGACCAATAGTTTTTATGTATATGCCAAACATTGGGCGGCAGTACTTACTATGATTTTTGGGGCGTTTATTGCAGGCTCGAGCCCCGAAGGCAGTGCGGCAATCGCTTATCCTGTTTTTACACTTTTGCTTAAAATAGAGCCAGCCGTTGCCCGAAACTTCGCATTTGCTATTCAGAGTATCGGCATGACTTCGGCTTCATTATTAATCTTAGGTCTAAAAATTAAAGTTGACTGGGATTACATCAAATACGTAACATTCGGCGGAATTTTCGGACTTATTTTTGGTACTTACTATATCGTTCCGCTTGTTTCGCCACCACTGGCAAAGTTGTTTTTTGTGTCGCTTTGGCTGAGTTTTGGCTTGGTATTGTGGTACGAAAACACAAAACCCCAACGTGAAGTTTTTGATAAAATTCAGAATTTCATGCGTTCGGACATGGTCAGATTAGTCTTTTTCGGGCTTATCGGTGGCATGATTTCTTCGCTTTTTGGCACGGGAATCAATATTTTCACGTTTTGTCTGATGACTATCTATTACCGAATCAACGAAAAAGTGGCTGTTCCTTCATCGGTAATCATCATGACACTCGAAACACTGCTTGGTTTTTTTATTCATGGAGCAGTTATCAAAGACTTTCAGCAAGAAGCTTTTGAAATGTGGTTATCGTGTATTCCGTTTGTGGTATTCTTCGCACCTCTTGGCTCATTTGTGATAAGTAAATTACCACGCAAAGCCATTGCTACTTTCCTCTACATCATTCTAATCGTGCAGTTTATTGGTGCTATGTGGGTGCTAAAACCCTCACTTCCACATTTAGGGCTTTCAGCAATTACGCTCATAGCGGGTCTTACTACATTTGCTTACTTGGCACGATTGAAAAGAGATAAGAAATAATAATTTTAATAAAAAGTAAAAATTTCCCCTCCTTTTTCAAGGAGGGGTGTTAAGTTCTCGAAAAAAGCTCCCCTCTCCAATCGGAGAGGGGCTGGGGGTGAGGTCAAAAGGCATCAAAATGTGGTAAAATTGTTGCGTTTTAACCCCACCCTAAATCCCTCCCCGATGGGGAGGGACTTTAAAAATAGAGAACTTAACAACCCTCCTTGAAAAAAGGAGCGACCGTCGCACGGGGGAAATGAAAAAAATTTTATATAACTCCTGCTTAATAATACCAATACTGCACATCATCCCAATTAATAGTAGTCGTGAATGATAGTTGCAACAAATTCAAGAAACGTATATCTTGTTTTTTGTTTCTGACCAACGATTGAAAACCATATCCAACTTCGATTCGATTTTTGCCTGTCGTATAGCCCAAACCGATATTCGACCAATTTTCTGATAATAAAAGTCCATTTTTTGAGCTAACTGGGCCATTTGTTACACCTTTCAGATACAAAAACACTTCGTTGGAAGCCAAAGCATAAAAGCCTCGCTTATATTTTTTTGTGTCATACAATGGATAATTCAAACCCAGTTGATAACGAAAAATGGAGGCATCGGAACGAACATTCGTTTGTAGATTCAACGGGCTACGCCATTCAAAACGCCCACGATTATTGGTAGTTAGTTTCCCAATTTTATAATTATAGGCCGTTTGCAGCACAATCCGATTTTCGTTTTCTCGCAAACCAAAAATATCATGTCGGCCGAAGGCATATCCACCGCCCACATTCCATTTATCGGTCAATTTATAGTTCAGTAACAAATGCGGAATAAAATGTGCATGACCTGATGGAAAGTTCTTCTCTCCTATTTTTAACGCCGAAGTATTCACTACCGACAAAATATGTAGGTTATAGCTAAGTTTGGGCGTGATTCTGCCCGTTTGAGAATAATTGGCCGCAATGCCTCTTAAAGCAAATCTTGTGAATTTGCCTGCACGATTATAAGGAAAGCCATTGCGAAGAAAGTAAGCTTCTTCATGGTTAGTTTTTTTGAAGAAAGCTATTCAAATCTTGTGCCAATTAATAACGCCGTTGTCTGTGTCCTCACAGACAACCCTCGTTTTTTGTCTGTGAGGACACAGACAATGGCACTCAACCAATCAATCAACTTTCGGCAATGAAATATTCATTTTTACGGCAATGAGCCTAATTCCGAAAATGGTCAGGATCGTAATAACCTCGATAATTTCAGCCGAAATATTGAGTTTTTGAAGTAAAAAGAAGATAATTCCGCCCAAAATACAGGCAGTAGCATAGATTTCTTTTCGGAAAAGCGTCGGGATTTCGTTCAATAAAATATCTCGAATCACGCCACCGAAACAAGCCGTAATCGTACCCAAAATCAAGCACGAAGGAATATCCAAATGAACAGCAATACCTTCTTGGATTCCTCGGAGCGTAAAAAACCCAAGCCCCAACGAATCGAAGAAGGTAAGCGTTTTATCCAATTTCTCAATACGATTTTTAAACAAGACCGTGATGAGCGTCACGCCTGCAATGAGCAACACAATAGAAGAATCGAGAATCCACTTTACGGGTAGATGCCCAATCAGAATATCACGGATTGTTCCACCGCCGACCGAAGTCACGAAAGCCATTACGGCCAGCCCAAAGACATCGAGTTTTTTACGGATTCCCGCCAAAGCACCCGATGCCGCAAAGGCAATTGTTCCGCCAATATTGATAAAAGTATAAAATTCCACCGTACCTTTGTTTTTTTCGGAACAAAAGTAGCACAAAATGTGTCATTTTGATTAAGTAGTGAGTAAATTGCAATATGCGGATAAGTCAAGAAACAGTTCAACAGATTTTACAAGCCGCCGACGTAACCGAAATCGTTGGCGAATACGTTTCTCTCAAAAAACGGGGAGCAAACATGATAGCCTGTTGCCCTTTTCATAACGAAAAAACTCCTTCGTTTTACGTTTCGCCAGCCAAAGGTATCTACAAATGTTTCGGTTGCGGCAAAGCGGGCGACTCGGTACGTTTTGTGATGGATATCGAAGGCATCGGCTACCCCGAAGCCCTCAAACATTTGGCAAAAAAATACGGTATTGAAGTAGCCGAAAAAGAAGTAACCAACGAAGAACAACAAGCCCAAAACGAAAAGGAAAGTCTTTACATAGTTTTAGATTTTGCCAATAAATACTACCAAGACCAACTTTGGAAAAGCCCCGAAGGACAAAGCATCGGGCAGAGTTATTTTAAAGAACGTGGCTTTAACCATACAACCATTCAGCGATTTGAGCTGGGCTATAGCCCCGATGGTTGGGATGCGTTTACGAAACACGCCATGAAAAATGGTTTTTCGATAGATATTCTCGAAAAAGCAGGGCTTTCGATTGTAAAAGAAGGCAAAGACCCCATTGATAGATTCAGAGGACGAGTCATTTTCCCGATTCATAATGTAGGCGGAAAACCGATTGCCTTTGGGGCGAGGATTCTGAAAAAAGACCCGAACGCACCCAAATATCTCAACTCGCCCGAAACGGCCGTTTACCACAAAAGTTATATCGTTTATGGTATTCAGCAAGCCAAAAATCCGATTCGTGTAGAAGATAATTGTTATTTGGTAGAAGGCTACACCGATGTGGTTTCGTTGAGCCAGTCGGGTGTAGAGAATGTAGTGGCTTCGTCGGGGACATCACTTACCAAAGAGCAGATTCAGTTAATTAGGCGTTTTACGAATAATATCACGGTGCTTTACGATGGCGATGCCGCTGGTATCAAGGCCTCGTTACGTGGAATTGATATTATTTTGGAAGAAGGACTAAACGTAAAAGCTGTAGTTTTTCCAGATGGCGATGACCCCGATAGTTTTATTCAAAAAGTTGGCAGTCAGGCTTTTAAAGAATACGTGCAGCGAACCCAAAAGGATTTTATTCGTTTCAAAACTGAGATTTCACTCAAAGATGTCGGTCACGACCCAATCAAACGAGCAGAGGTAATTAAGGAATTAGTCGAGACAATTTCTAAGATTCCTGATTCTATCAAACGTTCGGTTTTTTATCAAGAAGTAGCCAATTTGATGGGAATCGAAGAGCAAATTTTGATTACGGAAGGAAACAAAATTTCGCTCAAAAAAGTAAACGATGCCGAAAAAGACCGTCAACGCCAAAATCGAGTACAACCTCAGCAAGTGGGCGATTTAGATGTTTTGGTTGAGCGTCCGGAAGTTTCGCCCAGTTTTCCTGTTGAAAAAACTGAGACACAACGCTCGGCGGTTTCCTACCAAGAAGAAGAATGTATTAGGCTTTTGGTTTGTTATGGCACGCACGTTTTAGACCGAAATGTAGTTGATAATATTGATTTTACGTTGACAGATTATATTTTCAACGAAATCAGAGATATGGTTTTTGAAACGCCAACGTATCAGAAAATTTTGTCGATTTTTCGAGAATTTTATCAAAACCATCAGATTCCTGATACTTCACATTTCACGAGCCACCAAGATAGTGAGATTCAACAACAGGTAATAAACTGGCTTTCAACGCCACACCAACTGAGTGAAAATTGGTTAAAGAAAGAAATTTATATTCCATCGGAAACTGATAAATTGGCCGACTTGGCCTACACGAACGTACTAAGGCTAAAAAAGACTCGTTATGAGTCTGACATGACGAAGCTCTCGAATCAGCTTTTGGAAGCCCAAAGCTACGAAGAGCAAGACCAAATTTTAGTAAAAATGATGCAATTAAAAGAGGTCATTAAGAAGATTGCGGGCTTGCTTGGAACTGTTGTACAGGGTTGAAAAGTGCACAATCAACTGTTCACAGTTTGCATAAAATTATTCATTGCCGTCTGCTTTAGCTGACGGTTTAGTAAAGTTTATCAAACTGGACTTTAGTCCAAACATTTATTTTGACTAAAGTCAATTGGGAAATAATTATCAGTATCCGTCAGCTAAAGCAGACGGCAATGAAGTTTTTCTTTTGTAAGCAAGAATAATTGCTTGAGCAACAAGAAAAAATTACATTGTAAGAACATAAAAACAATGCAAATAGATATAAAAACAATAGATTTTCTGCCCGAAATTGAATTTCAGACCTCCCGCAGTGGCGGGCCTGGTGGGCAAAATGTAAATAAAGTAGAAACAAAAGTAGAGTTACGATTCAATATTGCCAACTCTACCCTACTGACTGATGAACAAAAAACGAGGCTTCTTGAAAAACTACAAAGTCAGTTGGTGCAGGAAACGGTTTTAGCAATTACAGCACAAGAAAAACGTAGCCAATTACAGAATAAAGAACTGGTTGTAAAGAAGTTCTACAAAATTTTAGAAAAAGCTTTTCACGAAAAAAAGAAGCGGATTCCTTCTAAAACGCCACAAGCAGTGGTAGAAAAACGCTTGAAAACGAAGAAAATTGATGGCGAAAAAAAATCGCTTCGCAGTCAGAAAATTGATTTTTGATGTTGATTACAACCTTTAAATACTAAAAACCGTCTTTCTGAAGATATACCCAATAGCCGAACCCAAAATATAACCCCACAATGCGGATATCCATTTTCTGTTCAATCATTCTTTTCACAGTTAGTTCGTGCGATTGGTTTGGAAAAAAACCTACGCCAACGCCCACACCTACCGAAACAATTCCTAATTTTGAAACTACCCCCAAAAGCTCGCTATTTCCGAGTAATATTGCCAATGAAGCATCGGGCGTGGCTGATAGTAGAAGTATGCCAGGCAATGTTTGGATACAAGAAGATGGTGATAACCCTAATGTTTTACATCAGTTTTCACATTCGGGAGAATATAAGGGAAACATCCAAATGCCTTTCCCAAATCGTGATTGGGAAGATATAAGTATTGGTGTTGGGCCAGAAAATGGCAAAAACTACATTTATTTGGCCGAAATCGGCGATAATAATGCCGCCTACAATAATCAATATTTCATTTATCGTTTTTTAGAACCGCAATCACTTTCTGAACAAGTGACCAGTTTTGATAGAATAGCTTTTCAGTACCCTGATGGAAGCCGAGATGCCGAATGTATTTTGCTCGACCCCGCCACCAAAGATATTTACATCGTTACGAAACGAGAGTTTAACGTAAGAATTTATCAATTGCCTTATCCGCAATCAACTACTGAAATGCAGACGGCAAAATTCGTGCAGGCGATTCCTTTTTTTGCTATTACCAGTGGCGGAATTTCGAGCGATGGAAAAGAGATTGTACTCAGAAATTATGATGCGATATACTATTGGTTTAGAAGAAGCGGTGAAAGCATAGCCACTACGCTTTCACGCAATCGAGATAAGTTGCTACCTTATCAAAATGAGCCACAAGGCGAGGGTTTTTGCTTCGATAAAGACAATAAAGGCTATTTCACAAAAAGCGAAAAACCCGACGGCACAAGCGAGCCGACTTATTTGTATTATTTTGCTAAGAAGT
>NZ_JBMLRC010000318.1:0-2266 GCF_049241225.1 Emticicia sp. | reverse complement strand
AGTAATCAACAATCTGCCTACTCATCGGCGGAATGTTGGAGAAGGGGCGAAGCGAACGATATTGGTCACTTCGAGCTGTGATTTGAATTTCTTTCAAGAATTGATAATCTTTTTTAGTATAATCTTCCGAAATTCGATTAGTTGGAACATTGTCTTCTCCATAGTAGATATTTTTATAAATGAAGGCAATGGGCAGAATGTACTTGCCCACACTTGTATTTTCTAAACGAGGAGTTTTAGATAAGCCACTGATAATTTCTGCCTCGAAGCCTAATAAATGGGAGATTTTTTTACTCACTAAAGGGTAAATGAGAGAAATGTCCTTCACTTTTCCTTTCGAATCTACTTCAAAAGAAACATAAATACGCCCATAAACGCTACCTCTGATTGCTCCGATTGGATAGTTAATGTTTTTCAAAGCAGCTAAATAAAATATTGGGTCGATAGATTCTTTTATTAGTTGTCCGAGCGAAACACTACTGTATAAAAAACTCCAAAGCAAAACAAGTGTGAATACCCTTTTCATGGTAATAAAGTTTTTGTAAGATGCAAAAGAATTGACTGGTGAAATTATATATTCAACTAACAAAACCCTAATAAAACGCATAAAAATTGAAGAATAATAGACAATATTTCTTAATTTTAGGTACATAAAACCCTATACTCTAAAACTGCTATGAAACAAGTGTGTATCATTGGGGCTGGTTCTTCTGGAATTACTGCCGCAAAAGCCCTAAAAGAAAAAGGAATTTCATTCGATTGCTTTGAAAAAGGCTCAAAAATTGGTGGTGTTTGGCGATTGAATAATGATAATGGGCTATCATCGGCTTATCGAAGTTTACATATCAATACCAATCGAGTCGTGATGGCTTATTCCGACTTCCCGATGCCCGATGATTACCCGATGTTTCCGCACCATTCTGATATTATTGAGTATTTTGAAAGCTACGTTGAGCACTTCAAATTACGTGAGCACATCACTTTTAATACTTCGGTTATTGATGTCGTAAGAAATGCTGATGGCACATACAATGTCACGCTTGATAACCGACAATCGTATGATTATCAATACGTTATTGTTGCAAACGGGCATCATTGGAATCCACGTTTCCCGACTCCTGCCTTTAAAGGGGAATTTACGGGTGAAGTTTTACATTCTCATTATTATCGAGAATCGGAGCAAGTACAAGATAAAGACGTGCTAATTGTGGGTATTGGTAACTCAGCCGTTGATATCGCTTGCGAAGCTGCTCGCCTACATACAGGCAAAGTCGTAATTTCGACTCGAAGTGGTGCATATATTACGCCCAATTGGATTTGGAGTATTCCTTTCGACAATCTGGCAAATCCTCTGACTGCCAAACTACCACTTTGGCTACAACGCTTTTTGCTCAATACAACCCTGTGGCTGGCTCGTGGCAAACAAGAAGACTATGGTGTGCCAAAGCCGAATCGCCCAGTTTTGAGCGAACACCCAACACTTTCGCAAGATTTACTAAACCTTTCGGGGCGAGGTTTGATAAAATTCAAGCCAAATATCAAAGAATTTAGAGGGAAAACGGTAGTTTTTGAAGATGGAACAGAGCAAGATTTTGATATGATTATCTATGCAACTGGCTATAAAGTTACTTTTCCATTCTTGAAACATTACGCCGAATTTGATGTAGAAGAAACCAACGATATTCGACTTTACAAAAAGGTCATTCACCCTGACTACAAAAACTTATTCTTTTTGGCTTTGATTCAGCCTTTGGGGGCAATCATGCCTTTGGCCGAAATTCAAGCCAAGTGGATTGCCAAAATCATCAAAGGAGAAAGTAAGTTACCATCAAAAGAGGCAATGCTAAAATCTATCGAAGAAGACAAACAGAAACTCGCTAAACGCTACAAACAAACTCCTCGACACACGCTACAAGTGGACTTTTTTACTTACAAAGAAAGTATTGAGAAAGAAATGAAGCGATGATTCTTGAAGTTTTATTAATTGAAGATTAAGGATTTAGAATTGATGATTGTAGATATTTCATAGTAAAAATATTCTACACTCTTTAATTGCCAATCCTTAATCTCTAATTATAAAAATAAAATCATAGTCCTTTACCAGTAGCAGCCCAATAGATACCGCCATACAGATGGTCAAGGAAAGTTTGGTCGCTGAAAACCAACGGAATATGTCCGAGAGCAGTATAAAAAGCACGGCCACCATCATAGTTATGGTACCAAGAAATCGGGTGGAAACCCATCCCTTTTCCTTCGTTATCGCCCC
>NZ_JBMLRC010000317.1:0-1138 GCF_049241225.1 Emticicia sp. | reverse complement strand
AAAATTATATGGTACCACCCATGAAAATTCGAGAATTTACATTTTCGAGTTTATCTGATGCGGTGTAAAACACAGTTGGCAATTAACAGTAGGCAGTGCACACCATATTACTGCCCACTGTCAACTGCCAACTGTTAACTGGGCTTTATGAAACCATTTATTTTTACAAGAATACAGTATAACTCTGGAGATTGGGATACCGACCAGCGAATGCCTTCAAATATTCTTAATTCTTTGGTCGAATACACAACTATTCCGATTGATGAAAAAGAAAAAGTGGTGCTTTTGAGTAGTAATGAGCTTTTCAAAAGTCCGTTTTGCTATTTGAGTGGACATAAATTGGTTGAATTTTCGAGTCAAGAACGTGACCATTTTCGGAAATATATCGAAAATGGCGGATTTGTATTTGTGGATGATTGTAACCATGATATTGATGGACTTTTTGCCAAATCGTTTGAGCAAGAAATGGCTCGAACTTTCGGAGCAAAAGCCCTTCAAAAAATTCCGAATACGCATCCAATTTATAATTGTTTTTTTCAGTTTGATGGCCCTCCTACTACCACTTTTGAGCTAAATGGCTGGGGCGACGACCTCGTGCATGATTACTTAAAAGCAATTATTATCAATGGTAGAATCGGGGTTTTATACAGCAATAAAGATTACGGTTGCGAGTGGGACTACGATTTCAGAAACAAACGCTGGCTCGCCGAAGACAATACTAAATTTGGAGTAAATATTATTAATTATGCCTTGACAGTTTGATTTAATACATAAAAATGGTGAAGATAATAAATATAATAGTTGCAGTGTTGATAGTAATTATCAATGTATATTTTATTAAGACATCTTCTTCAATCATTTTTTCAGGGGGAGGAGGAATGGGTTGGGGCTTAGTATTTTTACCAATTTCTATTTCTATAAACCTCTTTTTGATTACTGCATTTTTAATATTAAAAAAATCAAAACAGAATAGCATTTTCCTGCTTACTCTCAATTCTTTGGGGCTATTTTGGTCATTGTTTTGGTTTTATCAAATCCATATTTCTTAAAAGCATTAAAATTACATTTCAAGTAAACGAAAAATATTAAAATTGGAAACCAAAGAACTTCATCATTACAAAACATTAGTAGCCAAATT
>NZ_JBMLRC010000316.1:15074-16897 GCF_049241225.1 Emticicia sp. | reverse complement strand
GAAGCCGCAGAACTGGCGTATTTTGGTGCAAAAATTCTTCACCCAAGTACAATCACCCCAGCCAAGATGCGTGGAGTGCCAGTGCGTTTGAAAAACACCATGGAGCCAAACGCTTACGGAACGCTCATCGCCGACAAAACAACCGATTCGGAAATCAAAGCCATTGCCGCCAAAGATGGCATCACGGCTATCTACATTCATTCAACTCGTATGCTGAATGCCTACGGATTTATGAGAAAGGTATTTGAGGTTTTTGAAAACTTCAAAACGCCAGTGGATATGATAACTACGTCGGAGGTTTCGATAGCAGTAACGATTGATAATGCTGAAAATTTAGATAAAATCACGGCAGTTTTAGGTCAATTTGCTGATTTAGAAGAACACGACCGTAATCAATCAATCATTTGTATTGTGGGCAATTTCATGGCCGATAAAGCAGGTATCGCTCTAAAAGTGATGGAAGCTATGCGTGATATTCCAATCCGAATGATTGCCTATGGTGCATCGGAGCATAATATCTCACTTTTGGTTGATACCAAACACAAAAACGAAGCCTTAAATGCCTTGAACGAAGGTTTGTTTAAGTTTGATTGATTTAATCAGCTACAACTTCATCACTAATTAAGTTCATAACGATTAGTGGCGAAAGCCGCTAATCTAACACATATAATAGAAATGCTACAACTCAATTATATAAAAGAAAACAAACAAGCTACCATTGATAGCTTGAAGCGTAAGTATTTCAAGAATGCCGAAGAAACGATAGAAACGGTTTTAGGAATCGACCAAAAACGTCGTGAAACACAAGCTGAGTTAGATTCAACTTTGGCAAGAGCCAATGCTTTGGCCAAAGAAATCGGTGGCTTGATGAAAGCAGGTAAAAAAGAAGAAGCCGAAGCCGCTAAAGCCGAAACAGCTGAGTTGAAGGTAAAATCAAAAGCTTTGGAAGAAGACTTAAAGGCTTCTGAATCAGAGCTTTACGATGTAATGGTAACAATCCCGAACCTTCCGCACACAAGTGTTCCCGAAGGACGTACGCCCGAAGAAAATGTCAATATTTTTCAAGCAGGCGAAATTCCAGAGCTTCATGAGGCCGCTTTGCCACATTGGGAGTTAATCAAACAATATGATATTATTGATTTCGATTTAGGAAATAAAATCACGGGTGCGGGTTTTCCTGTTTACAAAGGAAAAGGAGCAAGAATTCAGCGTGCCATGATTAATTTCTTCTTAGATGAAGCATTGGCTGCTGGATATTTCGAAATCCAACCACCGATTCTAATCAATAAAGATTCTGGCTTTGGTACAGGTCAGCTGCCCGATAAAGAAGGACAAATGTATCATTCAACTGTCGATGATTTATATTTGATTCCAACTGCCGAAGTGCCAGTAACGAATATTTACCGTGACGTAATTTTATCAGACAACGATTTACCCATCAAAAATGTAGCCTATACGCCATGTTTCCGTCGTGAGGCAGGAAGTTGGGGAGCTCACGTACGTGGATTGAATCGTTTGCACCAATTTGATAAAATAGAAATCGTGCAGATTCGTAAACCAGAAGAATCTTATCAAGCACTCGACGAAATGGTTGAACACGTAAAATCGTTGCTTGAAAAACTTGAACTTCCTTACCGTATTCTTCGCCTTTGCGGAGGAGATATGGGTTTTACATCGGCACTTACTTACGACTTTGAAGTTTATTCGGCTGCTCAAAAACGTTGGTTAGAAGTTAGTTCTGTTTCAAATTTTGAGTCATATCAAGCTAATCGTTTGAAACTTCGCTATAAAGTTGATGGCAAAACGCAGCTTTTGCATACACT
>NZ_JBMLRC010000316.1:12131-14974 GCF_049241225.1 Emticicia sp. | reverse complement strand
AAAGATGGTGTTACCGAAACATCATTATTATCTAAAATGAGCGGAACGGCATTTGAGCCATCTCTACGAAGTGGCAGGCCATCAGTGGTTTGGAAGCCAGTATTGTCGGCATTTCGGGCAAAAGTATATTGAGGAAATGCTGGACTCGCAAACAACAATGCATTTTGCACATCTAAATAAAGGTTGAAAGTAGTTTTCTTAAAATTCCATTTTTTATCAACCCTAAAATCGAGTCTTTTGAAATTACCTAATCTGCCTTGGTTCAATCTTGAATAATCAAGTGTTCCACGTCCAACCAGCGAGTAGTTGGCTTGCGATGCTGCTAAATCGAATGGAGTAAATGGAGCTCCACCTTGCGAAAGCCATTTCAAGCCCATTTCCCAACCACGTTTAAATTTACGTCCAAGTTGTGCCGAAAGAATATTTCGAGTATCCCACGCTGAAGAAATCAGTTTGCCATCTGCTCCCGAAAACTCGCTTCTGAAAAGCGTATAACTCAATACGCCAAAGATATTTTTGGTCAGTTTTTGTTGAAAGAAAAATTCTACGCCGTAGCTTCTTCCCGTTCCAATCGACGTAACTCGTTCGTTTCCAATCGCCCCGAAATCGCCACCTTCATTGGCCAGCGAAATTCCTCGTGTAACCGTAACTGGATAGTTTTTGTATTTTTTATGAAAACCTTCAACCGTAATTCTGGTCTGTGGGGTCGGAATAAACTCCAAACCTGCCACCAAATGGTCCGACTGAATGTATTTATTGCCAGTATTCGTAAATCTGCCATCTTCCTGATACCCCAAAACCGTATAAATCGGTACTTTAAAATAACGCCCTGCCGAAGCATTGACTCGCCATTTATCAGCAAATTGATAACTCAAAGAAGCTCTCGGGCTTAGCGTTTCGAGCGGTTTATTACCATCAGTGGTAAAAGAATTCATATCGGTTCTGATTCCTGCTGAAAGACTTAGCTTTTCGTTGAAAAACTTCCTTGAAACTTGTCCAAAAGCACCGTATTTAAAGAAATTTATGTCGGTGTTGAACGTAACCTTTCGCTCTGGCTGAATAAGCTGTCCTGCGGCATTTCTGATTTCTCGGCTGAAAATATTGAAAAAGTCGTTGTTATACTTTACATATTGCACAACCGCACCGTAGCTGTATTCCCACTTTCCTTTAAACTGATTTACGTCAATTCTGAACTTATTCTCAATTTCTTGCGATTGTGAATTGAAAACTCGGAGATTCGGGTCTTCGCTTTTGCCATCTTCATAGCGGTCGAGGGCATTATCGAACATATTTCTACTCAAAGCAATATTTACGTAGCCATTCGTGATAAGTCTTTTCAATGAAGCTCCAACCGTATAGTTCCACTGCTTAATGAGTGGATTTGAACGCAAAATATATTCTTTTGATGCATCGGTTTCTTTCGGAACGCCAAAATAGAAATCATCAATTGCTCCTACGCCGATTAAATTAAGCGTTGTTTTTTTATTGAATTTATGCGTGATTTTGTACTGAAAATCCCAGTAACTTGGGCGGATTGGCAAGTCAAGAGCTGAAAATAAAAGTTGTAAATACGACCTACGAGCCGAAGCCAAAAAGGTTGTTTTCTGCGAAATTGGTCCTTCGAGCGTTGCCGCTACTTCGGTCGAACTCAGTCTGACGTTTCCCTCCACTTTATTCGGATTTCCATCTCGTTGCTTAAATTGTAGCACCGAAGAAAGAGCATTGTCATAGCGAGCATTGAAACTACTCGTAGAAAGCGTAGCATCTTCAATAAACGAAACATTCAGAATACCCGTTGGGCCACCCGAACTTCCCTGAGTGGCAAAGTGATTGATTACTGGAATCTCGATTCCATCTAAGTAAAAAACGTTTTCGTTGGGGCCGCCACCTCTAATTACCAAATCGTTTCTGAATCCACCTACCGAACCAGCCGTTCCGCCCACTCCAGGCAAAACGCCAATTACACGAGAAATATCAAAATTTCCACCTGGGTTATTCTTAATTTCCTCGGCAGTTAATTTCTGAATCGAATTGGGGGTTTCAACATTTGCCACCGAAACCGAGCGATTCACTACCACTTTTACTTCATCTAAAGTTTGTGTTTCTTCTTCAAGTTCAAACGTAACCTGTTGGGCATTTCCCGTCGTGAGGTTGATATTGAATTTAGTCAAAGGTTTGTAGCCGACCAACGTAGCTTTCAAATTATAACTACCTACGGGCAAAGTTAGCTTGAAATTGCCCTCAATATCGGTCGTAACGCCTTTTTGTGTGCCTTCAACGGCAATCGTTACACCAACGAGGTATTCTTGGGTTTTACGGTCTTTTACAATTCCTTGTATTTCGCCTGTACGTTGGGCATGTGCCACTTGTAGGCAAAGAAAAAAACTAAGCAAATAAATAATCTTGTGCATAAAACAATTGTTTGAGTGTGTGTTTGGGCCGTCTTTACATTTGCCCTGCAACATTTTTTGTTAATATGTGTTTATTTAGCTAAACAAAACATTCAAAATAATGTTTTGTTTTTGTACTAAATATTTTTAAATTGGTATGAAAAAACACTTTTGTTTCGAGCGAATACTCAAAAAATAAATGAATTATAGCATTTTACAGAAAATAATAGGTGATTTAGAAAGTTTTGAGTCCGAACAGTCATCAAAGAATATTTCGATGGAAGATTTTGTGGGATTTCTGAATCAGAAATATTTGGGGCGAATATTATCGCCACAACCAGTCGAAGCTCCTACCGAAAACGAAGAAAATAATATCGGTCAATTAGTAGCTTTTATGTACCGATATGCCAAAAGCTACATCAAAAAAGCTTTGGAAGAGTCAACAATTTTGAC
>NZ_JBMLRC010000316.1:0-12031 GCF_049241225.1 Emticicia sp. | reverse complement strand
TTTTACTTGCTCAATAAATTGCACAATTTCCACAACCCGATTTTTTTGAACGAAAAAGATACAAGTGTCGACAAACTTTTAGAAAAGTATTTTTAACGAAAAATGCCCTCAAAATAACTTCTGAGGGCATTTTCTTTATAAACAAAACATAAAGGAATAATGTAGATACAATCGACAATTTTAAAACACATAAGTAATTTATTATAAATTAACTAACTTACTGTTGACTATCGACTATTGACCGTGGACTTCTCATTATCTTGCTGTTTCCATCATAGCGAGCAATTGGTCTAATTCATATTCCAACACTCGACCATTTTGTCTGAGCTTCTTAATATCTTGTAATTCTACACCATTACGAACATAAGTTGGCGTTGTATTCAAAGCAGGATTACGGTAGCCTTCACGCATGAATCGCTGAATCATTGCTTTGATTTGCTCAGTTGTATCTTTTTGCTCAACTTTCGGCTCGGTGATTTCGGCATAAGTCGCTGTTTCTTCAACAGGGTTTTGTGTGCTGCTGGTGTTGATTACCGTAGCACCAACAGAAGCTGTTGGCTGTGGCACAGAAGCCATCACGGTTGTAGCTACGGGTGGTTTTACTCTTTCCACGACTGGCTCAGGAACATGAATTGGTTCTTCAACAACAACTAAATCAAAACCCGCCGCCACAATTGTTACACGTACTTTTTTACCCAAATTCGGGTCAGTCGCAAAACCATGCTTGAATAAACTCGCTTTACTTTGAATTTGACTTTCAACAAACTTCGTCACCAATGTTTGGTCAGAAAGTTTAATTTTATATTCTGGACTATACGCAATGCTCAATAAAACCCTTTGAGCTCCACTAATATCATTGCTCTCAAGTAATGGAGAAGATAAGGCCAATTTGATGGCTTCTTCAACCCTTTTATCACCTTCGGCTTCTGCAGTTCCCATTACGGCTTGTCCTGCACCGCCCAAAACCTTCTTAACGTCGGCAAAGTCAAGGTTAATGATTCCCGTACGAGTGATAAGTTCGGCAATACTTTTTACGCCATTGGCCAAGACATCATCGGCTTTTGCATACGCTTCTTCGATGTCCATATCGCCAAATTGCTCTTCCAAACGCTCGTTTTTAATGATAAGTACGGTATCGCAATTCTTTTTTAACTCTTCGATACCTAAGCGAGCCTGATTAATCTTATCTCCACCTTCAAACGGGAATGGGTCGGTTACGACCGCAATCGTGAGAAGATTCATTTCTTTGGCGATTTTGGCAATCACGGGTGCTGCACCCGTACCTGTGCCACCGCCCATACCAGCCGTAATGAAAACCATTTCGGTTGGTTCTTTGAGTAGTTCACGAATCGCTTTTTCGCTTTCTTCGGCGGCTTTCTTACCCATTGTTGGTTCGGTTCCTGCACCTAAACCTTTGGTAAGTTCAACTCCTATTTGTAGTCTTTTTATTTCGGGTGAGGCAGACTCAAGGGCTTGTTGGTCTGTATTACAAATAACCAAACCAATATCATTAACGCCCAAGTTGTGCATGTGCTTTACGGCATTACAGCCGGCACCGCCTACACCTATTACTTTAATAATGTTTCTGAATTTGTTCTTCGGGACAAGTTCGTAGTCTGGTTCTTCTGACATCGTAATAAACTTTTATAGATTAGGAAAAGCTGTTTTTTCTTCAAAAAGGTTTTGTATTGGCATAGTGTATTTTGAAAAATTTGGCCATAACTACCAAAGCATTTCAAATATAATGATTATATCCGAAAAATCAAGTGTAGCCTTTATCGTCGCCCAAATCGGTTTTTGAAGCTTGTACTTGACGTTTCAACCAACCGAAAAGTCCACCGCTTTGCTGTGGCTCTTCTTGTGGTGCTGGCTGCTCGACTTCTTTGTGTCGGCCTACATTACGGGTTTCAAAGCCATTGGTTGGGTTTGGAGGCAACTGGCTTTCTGGAATTTCACCCCAAATTACTTCTTGCGGAACTCGTTCATCAAGAGGTAAGAAACCTGATAATACTAATCCAACCACCGTAGCATACTTAGGGTCGATGATTTTACTTAGTGAACTTTCTCCGATATTACGAACCGTATTACCTACTCGGATATTCATTCCGTTGGTTACTTGGTCGAACACGTCTTTTATCATGCGAATGTTAGCCGTTCCGCCCGTAAGCACAACTCCACTTATAAGCTGACCATCGTAACCCGAGTGCATAATTTCGGCCATTGCCATTGCGGCAATTTCCTTTAGGCGTTCTTCGATAATAATACTTACGTTTTTAGCAACGATTTCTTTATCGGGTAAGCCCTCAACGCCAGGGATTTTGATGATGTCGTTTTTACCCACTTCCGCAGGTGGCACATCACCCATGATGAGTTTGAGTTTCTCGGCGTGATCTGGCAAAATCTGGAAGGCCTTTACGAGGTCATTCGTAATGCTTTTTCCTGCAAACGGAATTACCGAAATATGTCGTAAACCACTTTCATGGAAAATAGCCACTTCGGTTGTATCACCTCCAACGTTTACCACGGCAACGCCCAGTTTTTTATCTACTTCACTTAAAACCGACATTGCATCGGCCAAAGGAGAAAAGAGCGTATGAACTATTTTGAGCGGAATAAAACGTTTATTATCTTGAATCTTTACTCCAACACTCTCAATGGTTTGTTGGAGAGCAATGTGCGGGTCGTTTGGTGTTGAAATTAAAAAGAAATTACCGCCGAGGGTTACACCAAAGCGTCCGATTGGATTTTCGGGAACTAAAGCACGGTCAATAATAAATTCCTGTGGGAAGGTATGAATAATTACATTTCCTGCCGTTGGACGAAACGATTTACGAATATCAACCGCCAGTTTTTCGATTTCTTCTTTGCGAATTGTAGTGCGGCTATCATTGCGAGTCAAGAAGTTTTGATGACTTCTCCCTTCTACATACTCACCCGAGATATTTACAATTACATTTTGAATATTGATGTCGGCTTTGTCTGATAATTTGGTAAGGATACGGTCAATATCACGGGCTGTAAACTCTAGGTTCACGACCGTTCCGTTAGACACACGTCCACGTTGGGTAGGTTCTTCAACCATATCAAGAATTTTTACTTTCCCGATGTGGTCCATAATTCCTGCCACCGCACAAATCTTCGTGCTACCAATATCAATGCCTACGATTACACCTTTATTCATTCCTATATTATTTATAAGGCTTTTAGCTTCAAATTGATGGCTAAAAGTCACAGCTTTTACTTACATACAATTTGCCCGTCGTATTTCACACTCACCGACGAAAAACCATCCCAACCTTTTACAGGAAGGATTTGGTTGTAAAATATCTTTAATCTATTTAATCTATTTTCAATATTTGCTGGTTCGCCAAACTCAATAATATGATTACCAACTAACGGAACAATGCTAATGTCGCCATTATTATCAATGTTTAATTGCGTGAATTGTGCCTTCAAAAACGAATCCTCGTTGATAAAATTTATAAATTGTAGATTCTTTTCCTGACGTTTGGTTTTTAAGCTCGACAAATTTCGGAAATATTCGCCCGAAAGCAATAAAATTCTTGCGGAATATCGGTCAGATAGTGGAAAAAAACTTCCATCGGCATCTACATATACGTCATCACGACCGTCTGGCATCAAAATTCGAGCAATTGGAATGTGCTGTTCGATGTCAACATTAAGCGTTCCTTCAACTCCTCTAAAGACTTGACAACTTTTAATTTGTCGATTTCGTAATACTCTTTGCTCTATTTCACGAAGGTCGATTTTCTCATAAAGTTTACCTACGAGCTGGTCACTTCCGTTTCGAGTAACTAAGTTCTCGACGTCGTGTTTATTAAGAAAAAACTGTTCGTCGGCATTCTTAATGTTTATCTCTATTTTTTTGCAACGATTCGAGGAAAAACTATCGGTCGAAAAAGCGATTAAGAGCATAATAGCACCAATTGCTACTACTCCCAATAGCACTTTGCCAATTTTACCGAAGTTAGTATTACGAAACATTTTTTATTGTATTAGGAAAATTAATTAATTGTTACTTGTGAATTGGTTACTGGTAAACTTGGTTATTGAGAAATACCGTTTGGTATAAACGGATAACCAGTACCAGATAACTAATCACTAACTCATAATTGTGTTAAAAAAGTATTCTGGTTGGCCAGTGTTTTAAATTCGTCCGCAAATTTAGGTTCTAAATCGTTTTTACAAAGATTTTTTAGGCGTTCGATGTCCCGATTCCAGCGATAACCATCGAAATATTCTAAACCTTTGTGGTCTCTAATTTTATACAAAGCTGATGATTTGTAGGCGGTTCCGAGATAAACGTGCTTTAGCCCGTTTTCTTTTCCCCATTTAATTACTCGCCACATGAGCCATTTACCGAGCGAGTGGGTTCGCATATACTCTGTATCAAAAAAAGCAAACCAATAGTGCAACATATCGCCTTCGAGAACTGCAAACACAAAACCGATTAATTTACCTTCGATGCTAAATCTGAAAATGTGTGTGCCTATTTCTCTCGATAAAATATATTGCCAACGCTCCATGCTCATGTTGTCGTCTCCGATGCGTTGCGAAATATATTCTTGACTAAGACTTACGAAATCGCTTGCGTTCAAATCAAAGTCTTCTTTCTTGATTACCTCCAGTTGAATGTTAAGCGGTTCGACCAAACGATTTACTCGGCGATTCTCGGAGGTATCCTCAAATCTATCAAGGTCAACTCTTAGACTACGAGCTAAGTAAAAAGTTTCTCCTTCGATGCTCAAATTTCCTGTATAAGGCAAAAAACCTTTTTCATAGATTTCGGGTAACTCACTTTGTGATTCTTTCAAGCAATAAATTGCATAATCGAATGTATAGGTCGAATAATCTACTCTATTTTCAGAAAAAAATATCTTCATAATTTCTTAGATAATACAACAGGACGCTGTTGTCGGTGGACTATCGACGGTTAATAATTTTCAGTACTTCTGAGGCAATTTCTTTACCTGCGTTGGGTTTTGCCAATGTTTTGATATTTTGGCTCAACTGCTGCATTTCGACTTTATTATCAGCCAATTTTATTACATCATCTACCAGGACATCTCTCGCTTCAGCGTCTTTTACTAACCAAGCGGCTTTTACATTGACCAAACTCATGGCGTTTTGTGTTTGGTGGTCTTCGGCTGCGGTTGGCAGAGGTACTAAAATCGAAGGCTTTTCGGCCAAACAAAGTTCCGATACCGATAAAGCTCCTGCACGAGAAACTACTAAATCGGCGGCAGCATAAGCCAAGTCCATTTCATAAATAAAGTCCGAAACAAAAACTCGCTGTGTTTGGAGCGACTCGACCGCTTGTTTTGCTTTATCAATAAATAATTTGCCTGTTTGCCAGATTACCTGTAAATCGTTCGAGATTAAATCATTCAAACCCGCAAAAATAGCCTCGTTTATGGTTCTTGCACCTTGGCTTCCACCAATCACTAAAAGCGTTTTGCGTTCGGGGGCAAGTCCGAAATGTTTGAATGCTTGCTCTCTTTTCGAGGCGGTTTCTAAAATATCTTTTCTTACAGGATTTCCTGTCATGACAATTTTTTCTTTCGGAAAAAACTGCTCCATATTAGGGTATGCTACGCAAATTTTTTGAGCTTTTTTTGCTACAAACTTATTCGTTACACCTGCAAAAGAGTTTTGTTCTTGAATAAGCGTGGGTACTCCTAAAAAATTAGCCATTATGAGTGTTGGGCCACTGGCATAACCACCCACACCGATAGCTACATCGGGTTTGAAGTCTTTAATGACTCTATAAGTTTTCCAAAGGCTTTTTATCAGCTTAATAGGCAAGCCCAAGTTGGCCAACATATTGGAGCGATTTATGCCCGCAATTGGTAAGCCAATAATTTTGTAGCCTGCTTTTGGCACTTTTTCCATTTCCATTTTACCTTCTGCTCCAACAAAGAGGATTTCGTTGGTAGAATCAATGGCCTTTAGCTCGTTTGCAATCGCAACCGCTGGATAAATGTGTCCGCCAGTACCGCCGCCGCTGATAATAATTTTTTTCATAAAATACCCCTCCGCCCCTAAAGGGGAACTTTTAACACTATTATACATTACAATTTCTATTCAGACAAAAACTTTACTCCCCTTTAGGGGGTGGGGGTTTAGGCATTTAATACTTTTTCGTCGTATTCTTCTTTACTTACACTCAAAACAATACCAATAGCCACGGCTGTAAATAGGATAGATGTTCCTCCCATACTCATCAGTGGTAATGTTTGACCCGTAACTGGCCCCAAACCTACATTGATAAACATGTGAATGAATGCTTGAAATACAATACTAAAAGTAAGTCCTACGCACAAAAGCCCTCCGAAAGCCCGTTGGGTATTGCTTACATTTTTTAGCCCTCGATATAAGAGCCAAAGATACAAACCCATCACGAAAATCGCACCTATCATACCGTATTCTTCTACAATAATGGCGTAGATATAGTCAGAAAAAGCTTCTGGCAAATAGTTGCGTTGGAAACTATTTCCTGGCCCAATTCCAATTGCTCCACCACGAGCGATTGCAATCATGGCTTGTTCTTTCTGAAAACTATCATCTCGATCGGGATTTCCAACTATCTTATCGCGATTTATATCAATACCAGCAAAAGCTTCGATACGCTCTAATACAACTTGTCCACGACCAAATTCCACACCTCTTGAATATAAGTATATACTGATGCTCATTACTACGACCAATGCTCCAATCACCGAAAATGCCATTCTGAACAAATATTTGCTTGGTACTCGGCCCATATACATGATTAAAAAGCAGGTAACACCTAAGATAATGGCAGTCGAAAAATTAGTAATAGCTAGTAGTCCACACAATAAACCGCACCAAAAAATGAGACTTCTTAGTGTTTTTTGGGTATACTCTACATTCTGACGACGAGCCAACATCGCTGCCAAGTTTGTTATTAGCACTAAACGCACCAAATCAGATGATTGAAACGAAATGCCAAAAAGATTAATCCAACGCTTTGTCCCTCCGACAGTAGTGCCAAACAAATATGTATAGAGCAATAAGAATGGAGTTACCCAAAGTAAAATCTTTGAAATTCCAGCATATTTGGTATAATCTATTCGGTGAATTATCCAAATAACAAATAAACCTAGAAGTAAATGGGCCGTATGAGTGAGTAGGTAGCTTTCGGTATTTCCACCAGCTTTTTTGTAGGCGAGAGCGGAACTGGCACTGTAAACGACCAGCATACTAAACAGCGATAAAAGCACAACGATGAACCAGATCTGCCAGTCACCTCGCAATTTTTTTTTCAACCACGTTTCCATGATTTTGATCTGAAAGCAAATGCCTTCGATTAAGATTATAGGGAAATAAAGCACGATTAGGTTTTAAAATTTTAGACAAGTCTTTGTCTAAATTTAAAACTCGTAACAAATGTAAATTATTTCAAAAAGAAAGAAAAGAAAAATTTGAGATTTTTATTTTTAGGTAAAAAAAAGAGCCTTTTTAGTCTAAAAATGGTCTTTTTGTTAAAATAATACAAAATTTTATTTGGTTTGACTGTTTAAATTGGTAAATACTTTTAATAAATATTATTCACCGAAAATGCTATTTCTTATTAAAAATAGCTGTTTTAGGCTCAGATATAGAAGTTTTTTTTTATTAATTTTGACTTTTACACCTTATTCAAAGCCTAACTCATGTTCAGCAATAAACCAATATTCCGACAAACCTTTTTAGGGTTATTAACGATTATATTTCTCTCAACTCATACATACGCCCAGACTAAGTCGGAGCTTTTTACTCAAGAAATTGCCGAAAAGTTATCGGCTATGCCCTTGCATTGTATCACGCAAGAGTTTCCGAACAAAACAGGACATAGCTCAGATGCGGCAGAAGACCACAAGTTATTGCCATCTCAATTACACCCAAGTTTCTATGGCTGCCTCGATTGGCATTCGAGTGTGCATGGGCATTGGATGTTGACGAAATTATTGAAAGTTTTCCCGAATATAAAAGATAAAGAAAAGATTGTAGGTGTTTTGGATAGTAGTTTTATGCCCGAGAAAATTAAAACAGAAGCGGAGTATTTTACGAAATACAAAACTACCGTGACGTTTGAGCGTACTTATGGATGGGCGTGGGTTTTAAAGCTTGACCAAGAGCTACTTACATGGAACGACCCTTTGGCAAAAAAATGGCACCAAAATCTTCAACCACTAACTAAGGAAATCGTTAGACTTTGGACAGCCTTCTTGCCTAAACAAACATACCCGAATCGTACGGGAGTACACCCAAATACTGCTTTTGGGTTAGTATTTGCTTTAGATTGGGCAAGGGCATCTAAAAATGTAGAGTTTGAAAAAGCAATCATCGAAAAAGCTAATCAGTTTTATAAAGGGCAAACAAATGCTCCTGCTTACTTAGAGCCCGATGGCTCAGACTTTCTTTCACCGAATCTTGAGATTGCCGATTTAATGCGGAGAATTATGCCACCAAAAGAGTTTGAGGTTTGGTTTAAAGGTTTTCTCGAACCAAAATCTATCCAAAATCTACTAAAACAGCCAGTTGTGAGCGACCGAAAAGATTACCAAATTGTTCACCTCGATGGCCTTAGTATTAGCAGAGCATGGTGTTTTAAGGGAATCGCTTCGGCATTGTCGAAAACTAACCAATTAAAAGCCAAATTTGAGCAAACTTCAAATGCTTTTCTGAAAAATGCCCTTCCGAATGTCACTTCTGGAAATTACGGTGGCGACCATTGGCTGGCTTCGTTTGCCGTTTATGCAATTTTTGATTAATCGTGGAGCTTTAATTTAAAAACAAAAAAGCCAAATCAAATGAACACTTTGGAGCATCTGATTTGGCTTTTTAATATAAAAACTGTAAGATTATTTATCAGTTAATTTAGCTTTATTGGCAGCTTTAACAATCAAGAAAATAACCCAAGCTACAATCAAAAACTGAATTACGATTTGAATAAAGTTTCCGTACATGATATTCACCGGATAAACACCTTTTTCATCTGGTTGACCCAAATGAAGGGCAAGACTTTTGAAATCGACACCTGCCAGAAAAAAACCTACGATTGGCATGATTATATCATCAACCAATGAAGTAGTGATTTTGCCAAATGCACCGCCAATGATAACACCAACGGCTAAGTCAAGTACATTGCCTTGTGAGATAAATGTTTTGAATTCTTTTAACATTGTTTGAAAGGTTTAAGTGTAAGTAAATTATTGAAAAAAGTAAAGACTTTAATTACAGATTGAATACAAACCCTGCAGAAAACCCTTGACTAATTTGGAATTTGCTAACGATATCTGCATCATAAACACCCAAAAGTGTGAGGTTTACATTTAAATATTTATTCACTTTAGCAGTTGTGATGAGCATTACGTTGTGGTCCATTGGCTTTGTTTTTGGAGCATAAGCCACGAAACCTTGATAACGCCATTTTAGGTTTACATTTTTGGCGATGTCTTTATCAAATGCCGCTACAACCTGAAAACCCATTTCGTTTAAAACCTTACCTTTTTCGGTGCCGTAAGAACGTTTGATTACTTTACCGTCTTCGGTTACGTCTTTGGCAGTATTTGTAAATACTTCGTCGTTGCTCACAAATGTTTGGCGAAGTGTAGCACCACCTAATTGCACAACAAAATATTTCTTAGGTTTCCACTCAAGACCAACGCCCTCTGAAAGAAAAGCAGGTGCAAATAATGTCGAAATCTTTTTACCTTTTACTCCCTTTGCATCATATGCAAAACCCGAAGTAAATTGAGAAAGAAAGTTGATACCAGCAAACCAGTTGACGGTCGGAGATATTCTGCTCGCATATTTATTATCGATGAAGATGCGGTCTAAACTTTTGCGAGCATCTTGTCCTTTAAATTTCTGAGTACCGTATTGAAGTTGAATATCAGAGGTGAATACGCCTTTTTTCTTGTGATATACCGCTTTGTTATTGAAATATAGACCTAATCCAATATTGCCAACACCACCTTGTGTTTCGGCCCAAGCATCATTGAAACTTGCTTGAGAAAAATTAATACCGAATTGTGTGCTGCGTGGGTCCCACCAACCAACTTTGAGCGAATCTTCGAGGTTTTTGGGTGCTTCTTGAGCAAATGTTAGAGCAGCAAAAGATAAATAACAGATAGTTAAGAAAACCTTTTTCATTACAAAATAGGGGTTTGTTTAGTGTAAATAACAGTTGATTGTTTAAATAATAGGTGCGAAAAAAAGTATTCGCTTATTTTTGTTTAAGACGACAAGACCGAAAAATAGTAACAGTAAAAAAATAAAATCAAAAAAAAGCCTCATACAGGTTATATGTACGAGGCGAAATCATTAATCAAAAACTGTGACGGTTTTTGATTGTAAGACTTGTAGCGGAAAGATTGTTTTTGAATCTCCAGTTTTAAGGGTTATTGTTGTATTATCCATTGCAACAATTTCGCCTTTTATGCCATCAATTGCTATAATCTGACCTTCTTTATAACGGTTTTTGCTGTAAAACGAAGAAATGATGTTTAATAAAATCTCTTTTGATGCAAAGCCATAGCCAATCGCAAAGGCAAAAATAATTCCGCCAACCAAGAGATTAAAACTCGATTCCAAAAGGCTTGTATTGATGCCCACTTGTGCTACCGACTGAATCACGAAGATTATCAACAAGAAAAAGAAAATAGCTGTTCCGATGAGTTTTCCTGCCGCAATATTGAACGATTTACAGAGCGTAACTACAAAGTTTTTAAGAGCATCGGCTAAGAAAACTCCTGCCGAAAGCATCAAAGCAGAAGAGATAAGCTTAGGAATAAATTCTACTAAAAGCTTCACCATATCCGAAATCGCAGGCACGCCGAGTGTATCGGCAGCTGGACGTAACATAAATATGAGGATAAAATAATATAGAACTTTAGAGATTATTGAACTCAACTTTATTTCTAATTTTAATCCTTTTATTGCGTCAATTTCGTTGAGTTTATCACCAATTTTATCTGCTCCTACTTGCTCGAGCATTTTTTTTGTTACGGCTGCGACCATCTTGGCAACCCCCCAGCCAATTAATAATATAATTACAGCTCCTATTAAATTGTAGAAAAATGTCATGAAACTTCTAATCATGTCATTAAAAGTTGCCATTAATGTATCTGTAAAGCTCATTGTCGGTTTCATGTGTACTATTTTTAAAGGTAAAAAAAAGGTTGTTGTTAGGTTTGATCAATTATCTTTTGGTTCTAATTCTTGTAGCAGCTTTACGCCCGCAACCATCGTTTCTCCCAAAAACATTTGCACGATTTGCATGGCATCTCGAATGACATCAATTTCGGCCGTTAACATTCCTTTAAGATGCTCGGGAGCGGTAGCATCTTCGTCAAAATCTTCCATTTTAAATATAGTTTAAGGTATTTGTTATTTTTTCCAGAACCAAACTGCTTTGGCAATAATAATTAAGAAGAAAACAATATTTTCGGTATAAATCTTTCTTAACTTTTCTTTGGTACGCATCAAACGCATTTTTACAGCACTTTCGCTGATATTGAAAGTGTCGGCGATTTCCTTAATACTAAAATCATCTTGATACTTCATCAGCAAGATGGCACGTTCATCAGGGTCGATTTTTTGCAAGGCTTTTTTCAAATCTTGTGCTTGAATTTCGACTAATTCAGAATCGTCTTCTTCTTGTTCGAGGTCAAAGTTTTCGTCTAGAGCGGTTTCGGCTTGTTTTTTCACAATCCTCATCTGGTCCATGCAATAGTTGTAAGTAATCGAATAGAGCCAAGTCGAAAACTTCGCTTGCTCTTTAAAACTGCCAATCTTCAGAACCAAACGCAAAAATATATCGTGAGTGAAATCTTCGGCTTGAGCTTCGTTTTTTACAAAGGAAAGGCATTTCCTGTAAACTTTATCAACGTAGCGGTCGTAGAGTTCTTCAAAATAAAGATTTCGTTGGGTTTCAACGTACAGTCGAACCAACTCCTCATCAGGTGTATTTTTAAATGCTTTATTTTTCAATTTTGACCAA
>NZ_JBMLRC010000315.1:25771-29163 GCF_049241225.1 Emticicia sp. | reverse complement strand
AGCACTCATTTCTGAGTGCTTTTGCGGTCTGGACGGGACTCGAACCCGCGACCCCCTGCGTGACAGGCAGGTATTCTAACCAGCTGAACTACCAAACCGTTTGCGTCTCTGAAACGTTGAAAATATTTCTTCGTTTGTTTAACGTGGTGCAAAGGTACAACTATTATATTTGTGTGTCAAGTCTTAAACCAAAAAAAATATGAAAATTTCTCGACCTACCGCCGCCGAGTACGACGTAAATTCGTACCAAAATCGTTATATTCAAGCAGTTACGGGCGACGACGCCCTCAAAACTTTATCCGAAAATATTTCGATTGTGGATAATTTTTTCAAAAATATCCCTGAAGAAAAACTGCATTTCCGCTACGCAGAAGGAAAATGGACGCCACTCGAAATGCTCGGCCACATCATCGACACCGAAAAAATCTTGCTTTATCGTGCCTTGTCGGTAGCTCGTGGCGAAAAACAATCGTTGCTTGGTTTCGAAGAAGATGATTACGTAAAGGCAACCAATTTCGATAAAAAATCTTTGCGTAGTTTATTGTTGCAATTCAAGGCTCAACGCAAATCAACGGTTTTGTTTTTCAAATCGCTCGGTAAGCGTGAGTTGGGGCGTATGGGCAAAGCCAATCAGCTCCCAACCAATGCTCGTGTTTTGGCGTGGTTTATTGCTGGGCATGAGCTTCACCATTTAAATATTCTGAAAGAGCGTTATTTGTAATCAAAAGAAGGCTTCGTTAAAAGGAGTCTTCTTTAAAACCTTACCTAAACATACATCAACAATGAAACTAAAACCTATCGTCTTATCATTCTTAATTCTTAATTCCTCATTCTTAATTTGTACGGCTCAATCACTTAGTTTGGTCGAAAAACAAATCATTGAGCATGTAAAAGTCAATATGCCTCAGACCGAAAAATTGTTGATTGATGCCGTGAATATCAATAGTGGTACACTCAACCATGAGGGAGTGCGTCAGGTTGGGCAGCTTTTCAGAAAAGAATTCGATGCCATGGGTTTTACTACCGAATGGATTTCGCTACCCGATTCGCTCAATCGTGCGGGACATTTGGTGGCTTATCGGAAAGGGAAAAAAGGTAAAAAACTCTTTTTAATTGGTCATCTCGACACCGTTTTTGAAAAATCAATGCCCGCTGGGCCTTTTACTCGCCTCACCGATTCGACCGCCACTGGGCAAGGTGTAAATGATATGAAAGGTGGCGATGTAATGATTATTGCCGGCCTCAAAGCTCTTCATGCCCAAGGCTTACTCGATGACACCAACATAACGGTCTATTTCACGGGCGACGAAGAAAGTGCAGGAAAACCAACCAGCATCAGCCGAAAAGATTTTATCGACCGTGCCAAAGAATGTGAAGTAGCTCTGGCCTACGAAACCGCCCAAAGTTTTGATATTGCCGCCACCGCACGCCGAGGAGCAAGTGGTTGGCACTTAACTACACACGGCAAGACTGGTCATTCGTCGGGCGTATTTAACAAGACAATGGGTTATGGGGCAATTTTTGAAGCGGCTCGTATTTTAGATGAATTTCGAGAAGCTCTGAGCCAAGAAAAATATCTAACGTTTAATCCCGGAGTAATTGTGGGAGGAACAGAAGTAAACTATGACCCCGCTCAAGCGAAAGGAACGGCCGTAGGAAAAACAAATATTGTGGCTCAAAAAGTAGAGGTCACTGGCGATTTGCGTTTTCTTACCGAAGCCCAAAAAGAAGCCGCTCGCACAAAAATGAGAGAAATTGTAGCCAAAAACTTGAATGCTACCAGTGCAGAAATTAAATTTTCGGATGGTATTCCAGCCATGGAGCCAACCGAAGCAAATACTAAATTATTGGAGATACTAAGCAAAGCCAGCCAAGATATGGGCCTCGGGCCAGTAAAAGCCGGTGACCCAGGCTCACGTGGAGCGGGCGATATTTCTTATATTGCTCAATACGTAAGTTGTTTGGATGGCCTCGGAGCGTCGGGTCGTGGTGCTCATGCCCCTGGCGAAACCATCAATCTGAAAGAATACCCTGCTCTTATTCAGCGTTCGGCATTATTGCTTTATCGCCTCACAAGATAAATCATCAGTCTTCAGTTTACAGTGGGCAAAATTAAAATGCCTACTGTAAACTGAAAATTGCCAACTATTTCTTCTTATACCTACAACTCGCATTATCTGGCTCGAGATAATATGATTTAAAATTCAAAGCATTTTTATCCATACAACCTTTCAGATTCAATAATTCGATATTCTTAAAATCAATCGCATGGCTTTCAGCTTGCAAGGCAATGTAGCCTTCGCCCAGTGGTGTACCATCTTTTTTTGCCCATTCTTCACCATTTTTTACTTTATCGGTTGCAAAATCATAGGGTTTGCCCAAGAATCCACCACCAATTCGTGCGTTAGTAAAGGTCAAAACGGTATCTCCTTCGATTAAATGATGAACAATCTTACTACCAATCACAATTGCTTCGGCTTTTACCCATTGGTCGCCATCGTAGGTTTTTGATTTTGAGTCGATGCAGTGAGCCATGTCGAGTTTTCCGTTAATATCAACGATGGTTCCGGGAGTGCAGAGATTTCCTGTGTGTCGTGGGCCATTTCCGAGACCGCCCAAAAGCTGCATTTCGAGCGAAACAGGAAAATCTTGGTCTTTGCCATTGCTGGCTGCCGACTGCGAATGTAGCATGATTCCACTATTTCGTACATTCCACGACGCCCCACCGGGTACTTGATTCCCTTGAAAACGATACTCAAAACGTATTCGATAGTGCGAGTAAGGCGTTTTATAGTAGATATGTCCGTACTTATTATCGAAGTTTTGGTATTCTTTATAATTCACTCGCATCATGCCATCTTCTACCAAAAATGTATTTTTATAATTGTCGTTTACTTCGTGTCCCGAAATTTTTAAATCCCAATCCGTAAGGTCTTTGCCGTTAAACAACGAAATCCATTCTTCTTTATCAGCTTGTTTTTGAGCAAAAATAATAAGGCTTGAAAATAAAAAAAGGAGGGTAATCAAATGTTTTTTCATGGTTGAATAGCGTTTAATGTAGAACAAGTTTCTAACTTGTTGATTTTGCTTTGAATAGATGAATAATTGCCGAAATATTTGACGTAATTTTGTAAAATCAAACTTACTAAAAAATCAGATTAGGGTTTCGGCAAAGCATAAAAATATTTAAAAGATATTGAAGTAAGGAGATGATTAAAAATAAACGACACTTATGTTTTGTGTAAAACATTAATAACGAATGTTTTATACTACTGTGGACTGTTGACCATAAACCGTGAACCACTTAACAGTGCAACTCCGTGTCCCAAAAAAACAGTAAAATGACAATAAAAGACATAACAACTTACCTCGAAGGATTTGCTCCATTGGCT
>NZ_JBMLRC010000315.1:15349-25671 GCF_049241225.1 Emticicia sp. | reverse complement strand
TAAAATGACAATAAAAGACATAACAACTTACCTCGAAGGATTTGCTCCATTGGCTTACCAAGAAAGTTACGACAACGCTGGTTTAATCGTTGGCGATGCCTCAACTGAAGTTAAGGGTGTTTTAGTTACGCTCGATTCGACCGAAGAGGTCATTGACGAAGCAATTGCCAAAGGTTGTAATTTGGTAGTGGCTCATCACCCGATTATTTTTAAGGGACTAAAGAAACTGACGGGCAAAAACTACATCGAACGAACAATCATCAAAGCTATTAAAAACGATGTGGCAATTTATGCCACCCATACCAATTTAGATAGTGTGGTTGGAGGTGTAAATTTCAAGATTGCCGAAAAACTAAAACTCGAAAAAGTGAAAATTCTTGCTCCAAAGAGTGAAGTTTTGATGAAATTGATAGTTTTTGTGCCAGTATACAATACAAAAGAAGTTTTAAATGCTCTTCATGCCGCAGGTGCTGGCGTGATTGGAAATTATAGCCATGCAAGTTTTAGGTCTGAAGGAACTGGTGCTTTCCGACCGAACGAAAAAGCCAATCCGACCATCGGAGCGGCGAATGTTGACGAAGAAGTGCACGAAAACCGAGTAGAAGTTATTTTTCCTGCTTATCTCAAAAATCAGGTTTTGGCGGCCATGCACCGCACGCATATATACGAAGAAGTTGCTCACGATATAATCATGCTCGAAAACCAAAATACAGAGGTTGGTTCGGGAATAATCGGAGAATTGAGCGAGCCAATTTCAGAAACTGATTTCTTGGCATATTTAAAACAAAATATGGGGGTGTCGGTTATTCGTCATACCAGGCTTTTGAACAAACCGATTCGTAGGGTTGCAGTTTGTGGAGGCTCGGGAGGTTTTCTGTTGGGCGATGCCATTGGGCAGGCGGCCGATGTATTTATTACGGCCGATTACAAGTATCATGAGTTTTTTGATGCCGATAAACGCATAATTATTGCCGATATTGGACATTATGAGTCGGAACAATACACAAAAGAGTTATTGAAAGATTATATTTGTAAAAAATTCACTAACTTTGCAGTCCATTTGTCGGAAACCCCAACAAATCCAATCAATTATTATTATTAAAAATAGATACTGGTTATCGGTTACTTGTTATTGGTTTCCAAAGATGGCTATATTTTGGATTAAATTTTGCTTATAAATTCTATATTTAATTCATTTAATTGAGGATAAACGATAAATTTGAGAGATATAATATACTAATAAGTTTCTTGAATCGTCATTCGTAAATCGTCATTCGTAAATCGTAATTAACCAATTAACCAATAACTAATAACCAAATTAGTTTTAGATATTATGGAATTAACAGTTGCACAAAAATTAGAAACACTGCTTAAACTTCAATCAATCGATTCACAATTAGATGAATTGAGAAAACTACGTGGTGATTTACCAGACGAAGTACGTGATTTGGAAGATGAGGTTATTGGTTTTGAAACTCGTATTGGTAAGTTCAAGAGAGAAATTGAAACTTTGGAAGTTGAATTAAACGGCTACCGTGCAGGTAAGAAAGAAGCCGAAAAATTGATTCAAAAATACAAAGACCAACAAATGAACGTTCGCAACAATCGTGAGTATGATGCGATTGCTAAAGAATTAGAATTACAAGAGTTGGAGATTCAGTTGGCTGATAAACGCACGCGTGAAACTGAATTTAAAATTAAAAATAAAAACACCGAAATCTCTGATGTTGAGTCGGCGATGGCCAATCGTAAGAAAGACCTTGAACAAAAACGCAAGGAATTAGATGTTTTGGTGGCAGAAAGCCAAGAAGACGAAAAGAAATTGACTGTTAGCCGTGATAAGGCAGCTACTAACGTTGAAGAGCGTTTAGTAAATGCTTATAACCGTATTCGTGGCAATGCCGAAAACGGTTTGGCGGTTGTAATGGTAAAGCGTGGTGCTTGCGGTGGTTGTTTCAATATCGTTCCGCCACAACGTCAGGCTGATATTAAAGACAAAAAGAAAATCATCGTGTGTGAGCATTGTGGCCGTATTTTGGCTGATGTTGATGCAATTGAGATTGTTAGAAGATAGTCAACGGTCGATAGACCGATTGCAAAGTAGCCAAGTTTTCGTTAATTCTGAAAACTTGGCTATTTTTGTTTGTAAAAAATCCTATTTGAAAACGACTTCGTATCTAATAAAAACAATCAACAAAACATTGAAGTCTCGAAATATTCACATAATTTCCCAAATCACCCGAATAATCAGTTTTTTATTGATTTGTTGTTTACAGTTTAATAATAATTGTAACGCTGCCGATTTTGATTTTACGCCCAATCTTCAAAAAGCCTATTCCGAAGTTTTCAAATTACGGGTTCAGTCGGGCAGAGAATTATTGGCCAAAGAAAATCCTAAGAACCCATTCCGAATTTATATTGAAGATTTTGCTGATATGGCTGAGTTGATTAATTCGGAGAATGAAAAACAGTATGAAAAATTATTGAGTAAAGAAGATGAACGCTTAGATGCAATTGAAGATTTGGATGAAAAATCGCCCTATAATCGTTTTTTGAGAGCCGAAATAAAATTACATTGGGCTTTGATAAAAATAAGATTTGGGCATGAGGTAAAAGCAGGATACAACGTAATACAGGCTTATAAATTGCTCGAAGAAAATCAGAAATTGTTTCCAAGTTTTTTACCAAGTTTAAAATCGCTTGGATGCCTGCACGTGTTGATTGGTTCTGTTCCGGACAAACAAAGATGGATTCCGAAACTACTCGGCCTTCGTGGAAATATACAACTCGGCATGAACGAGCTCCGTACGGCTGCTAAAGACAAAATATGGGGTACTGAAGCTCGATTTTGCACTACTTTTATCCAAGCCTATGTGCTGAAATATGATGCCAAACAAAATGCAGAAATGCTTCAGTTTGCTGATAGTCAGTCGGATAATTTGAATATAAATATGGTAGCAACGGCTATTTCTCTGAAAGATAATAGAACCGAACAAGCCATTGAATTATTAAAAAAAACGCCCAAAGATGCAAATTATTTGTATTTCCCAATCTTTGAATTGTACAAAGCCGAAACACAACTTTTCAAAGGAAATTATCTGCAAGCGGTTTCAGCGTATCAAACTTATCTTAGGAATTTTAAAGGGCAAACTTTTCTGAAAGATACTTATTATAAATTATTTTTGTGCCATTGGTTAATGGGTGATGACAAAAAAGCAAAATTGTATTTATCGAAGATAAACGAAGGTGGAAATACAATTGCAGAATCGGATAAAGCTGCACAAAAGTTTTACGAAAATTTTCAGAAAACGAAAACTTTGCCGAGCAAAACTTTAATAAAACTGAGGTTACTTTTTGATGGTGGCTACTTTGAAGAAGCACAACAAGAGCTTTCTACTTTATCAGAAAAGAATTTTACCAATACAAAAGACCAAGCCGAGTTTAATTATCGGGCTGGACGTATTTTTCAGAAACTCAGTCAGTTTGATAAAGCTGCCAGTTATTTTGAAAGGTCGGTAGCAATCACAGGTAGCCAAGAATGGAGTTTTGCTCCAAATTCTGCCTTGCAACTGGGTTATATTCAGCAACAAAAAGGGCAAAAAAATAAGGCAAAAGCTTATTTTGAACAAGCCATTGCCTATAAAAATCATGAATATAAAACTTCGGTCGATAATAAAGCTCGTGCGGCACTCACCGAAATGGGGTATTGAAAATAATTGTTATAGCTAAAGGCAGCCAATATTTTTAAGCAAAACCAAATTTAATAACTGCTATAACCCACTCCCCCACTCACAATAGCCACGCCCGATGATGTTCCGAGTCGGGTTGCTCCAGCTTCAATAAAGGCCATTGCTTGTTCGTAAGTCTGAATTCCACCCGATGCTTTGATTTGAACATTACTCGGCAATACCTCACGCATGAGCTTAACTTGCTCAATATCAGCACCTTTCGGAGCAAATCCCGTAGAAGTTTTCACAAAATCGGCTCCTGCTTCCTCACAAATTTCGCAGGCAATTCGGATATCAAAATTATCTAAATAGGCAGTTTCGATGATTACTTTCAGCAAGGCTTTTTTCTCGTGGGCAATTTCGGCCAAAACTTTTATTTCTTGTTTTACGGTTTCATAAGCCATTGATTTAAAAGCATTTATATTCATAACCAAATCGAGTTCGTCAGCTCCATCGGCTAATGCTTTTTTAGCCTCAGTAATTTTCGCCTCAGTAGAATGGTAGCCCAATGGAAAACCTATCACAGTACAAACTTTGGCATCGCCGTATTCGAGTAGTTCTTTTACAAAGCTCACATAAAATGGCGGTACACAGGCCGAGTAAAAACTATTTTGGTAAATTTCTTCACACAATTTCCTGAAATCCATCTCAGTGGCAGTTGGTTTCAGTAATGTATGGTCGATGTATTTGGATAAATTAATCATGAAGTAATCAATGATAGGATGATGGAATGATAGAATGATTGAGTATTTGAATAAGAAAAATATTCACTCATTCTATCATTCAAACACTCAAAATTAAATTTTTAAAAGTACATTTTTTCAGCTAAACGAAAAGTATTGCAATGAGCCTCTACAATATCGGCTATTCGAGGCGAGTACCCTCCACCCATAGAAACAACAACAGGGATTTTATGTTTGAGCGTTTGTTCAAAAACAAATTCATCACGTCGGCGGCAACCCGCCATCGACACTTTTAATTTGCCCAATTTATCAGAAGCCAAAATATCTACACCCGAAATATAAAAAATAAATTGTGGTTTTTCTTGTTCGATTAATCGGGGTAAAGTTTCGTAAAGCAAACTTAAATATTGCTCATCTTCGCAGTAAGTTGGTAGCTCTATATCTAAATCCGAGATTTCTTTTTTCAGTGGATAATTTTCTTTTCCGTGCATTGAGAAAGTAAAAACCCTTGACTCGTTTTGAAATATCACGGCCGTTCCATTGCCTTGGTGCACATCTAAATCTACTACTAAAATCTTCTCAACAATCTGATTTTCAAGCAAGTAATTGGCTGCCACAGCCACATCATTGAGCAAGCAAAAGCCTTCACCCTTATCGGCATACGCATGATGCGTTCCGCCAGCAATATTCATCGAAACACCAGATTCTAAAGCAAAATGACAACAATCGATTGTTCCTTGCGTAATGACTAGCTCACGTTTTACCAGCATTTCCGAAACGGGAAAACCTATTCGTCGCTCCATCTTAGGGTCAATGCTGAGGTTTATTAAATCATTAAAGTACTTCTCTTCGTGCACCCCTAATACCCATTTTTTATCTACTAGCTCTGGAGAGAAGAAGTTTGATTCAGTGCAAGTGCCTTCGTAGATTAATTGCTCAGGAATTAACTCATATTTAATCATCGGAAAACGATGCCCCTCAGGTAAGGGATGTCGATAAATTGGATTAAAGGCAATTTTGAGCATGAATTTCGCTGAAACTAGTAAAAAATTTTGATTGAGCTTGCAAAATAAAATTAAGACGCAACCTTTTTTGATAACTAGACGTATAGGCATTAAGTTTTAAAGCCAAGCATCTTTAATTCTTTACCATTATTTAAACCGTTAAACCCTCTTTTTTATGAAAAAAATCGCCCTATTTGCTGTCACGGCAATGCTCACTTCATCCATTCTTAGCTGTAAGGAAGAAGAAGAGGTTGTTGTTCCAAAACTTACTTACACCAAAGACATCAAATCAATTTTAGTAACTAGGTGTACACCATGCCATCTATCCGGAGGGGCTAATCCTAATAAATGGGACGATTACACAACTGCTAAAGCAAAGGTTGCTACTATTCTTGATCGTATTCAGCGTACGCCTGGCACAACGGGCTTTATGCCACGCAATGCAACTGCCCAGATTCCGGCTGATGAGATTGCGAAAATCAAGCAGTGGGTAACAGATGGCTTGCTTGAAAACTAAAAGATTTTGTAAAAAGGCGGAAATATTTTCTGCCTTTTTTACTTAAATATCTTGGCGTCAACAGCATACTTTCCAGCACCTATCAGGAAGATTGCGAGATACGCAAACAAATATAAAAGTGCGTGTTCTTTGTCGCCGAGTGGGTCTGCACCATGAATTGAAAAACTAATGATTGCCATGCAACCAAGCAGAATAATGAGGGCTGGACGCGTGAATAATCCTAAAATCAAAAGAATTGAGCAGAAAAATTCGGCGAAAACTGTAAGACCGTGCGAAACCATCGGCGAAACATGCAGAGGGTCTGGGAAATCGTGCTTACCAGCTAAGAATGCTTGCAGTTTATCATAACCGTGTGGAATCATCAAAAGGCCGAAGCTAAGACGTAAAATTAAAACTGCCAAACTTACTTGGTTTGGCAGAGAGGCTGGTTTTAAATATTTTTTTAGCATATCAATCTATAAAACGAACAATTTAGCTAACTGCTCTACTTAACTTCTTCATAATCAACGTATTGACCACCTTCAAAACCTTTGCTTTTTGAACTCGTTGGTGGTGTTTTCACCTTGATTTCACCTTCTTTGCCACGCTCTTTTTCCATGAAATCGTTGTAGCGTTTTTGTTGTTTAGCAATCTGATTTCCTACCAAAATCTCGAATAAGAATCGGCGAATGGCAGGTACAAATGCAATTGCCAACAGAATTAATAAGATATATTTCATCGAATCTGAATTTTATAAAACAAAGTTACACTAAGATTAGAAAAACTTGCAAAATTATTTGAATGAACTTTCACAAGTCATTGTCTGTGCCTTCACCTACAACATCTTTCTATTCCATTAACTTCAAAAGTAAATCTAAAGTTTCGGGGTTACTTGGGCGTGGTGCATCTGGGCGAACAATCGTTCCGCTCTTGTCAATAATCATATAACGTGGAATACTATTGATTTTGTATTTCTGGCAAACACCCGAAGCCCAACCACCTTCCGAAATTCCGTGGTCGCCGTTGTTGAGCTTCAAATTATCAATCGCACTCTTCCAGTTATTTGGGTCTTCATCAATCGAAACATACAAGAAAACAATGTTTTTCTTTTGTTTCTCTGTTAAGCCATCATGTATCTTTTTTGAAAATGGAAATTCTGCACGACATGGCCCGCACCAGCTCGCCCAAAAATCAACGTAAACTACTTTACCTTTATATTTTGAAAAATTAAACTGTTTGCCATCTGTTCCTGTCAAAACTGGATAGTCGCTTGTGCCAAGTGGTAATTTATCTTTGCCTTCATCTTTCTTTTTAGCAACTTCTTCTTTCTTATTGAGTGTTTCTTTGCAATGGTTCAAGAGCATATTTCGGTAATCATTGGCCGCAACTTGGCTAATCCAAAATTTAGCTGATGATGCCGTGATTTTCCCGCAATTATCATAAAGCAATTTGGTGAGTGTGTAATCTAAAACTTGTCCTTTGAGGTATTTTTGGGCAAAGTTTCCTTTGTCTGAAATAGCTTTTACTTGGTCGGAATACTTAACAAATTTCTGTTCTTGCGAGTTGAAGTATGTCACGAAAAACGGCAAGAAATTGCGATAACTTTCGACCATCATGAGTTTTTCGTCATTAATTTTTGCAGGGTCGAGTTCTTCGGTCATTACGGCAGGAAGTGACACCACACGCGTGAGTTTTGTATCAATATTACTGCGTATGATTGAGTAAGCGAGTAATAAATGCCAGTAATTCCAACGGATATTGGCTTCTACCAAAGACTGAAACTCGGGATTGAGTTTGGCAAGATTTGGGTAGTTTTTCAGGAAGTTTAACTGGCTTTTTCGGTCGTCGTAAAGTTTCATTTCCCAATCATCAACATTGGCTGAAATCAGCTGAACATAACGAATGTCTTTATCGAATGTATTGGGGTATTTCTTATGAAAATCTACTAAAAAGGCTTGAGCATCAGGGTTTTCGATTAAATCAGTAGCTTTTTTTAAGATATTTCCATCGCCGTATTCTACAAAAATATCGGCACTATCTGGCATCGAAAAACCAACTGTTTTTTGTGCAAACGTAATGACTGGAAAAAGCAGCAAAAAAATAAAATTCTTCAACATAGTTTTGTTTGTTAAAAGTCCACGGTCAATAGTCGACAAGTCCACAGCAGTAAAGTTTTCTTTCCTAACTCTATGATTGGGTTGCTTAGGGAGTTGACTGACTAATAACCATTATTTACACAAAACTAACGAAAATCTATGCCAAAGAATTCTTTTAAGTATAGAAAACATATATTTATTTACCACGGAGACACGGATTACATAGATTATCATGGAGTAATTTCTCGGTGTGAATTCGTGTAATCCATGCCTCCGTGGTCTTTTTTTAAATAATTTCCATTTTTACTTCCACTTCCTTAAAATCCTTTTTATCGGCTTCACAAGTTGGGCAAGTGTAAGTGGCAGGAAGTTTTGAAAATGGCACCCCCGCAGGAATATCATTCAATAAATCACCAAAATCTGAATCGTAAATGGTAAAGCAATGTTTGCACTGATGTACTTTTTTGGTGCTTGGCTTGGCAAGTTCCTCTTCTTTGTGGTCATCACGTAATCCTGCTGCTTTGATGGCATCTTCGGCAATCATTTTATTGTATTCCAGTACACTTCTACGTAGTTGTTCGTTGAGGTTAAAACGTAAAATACTTGTCTCGAAATACTTTTTTGTACGGCCATTCGGATTGAAATCTTCGGTATATGAAATATCATAAACATAATGCAGCGGAATGGCATTAAAAAGTTTAAAACGGCGGCGTTGTACCATAATCGAGGCATAAACCTCGGTACGTGGCCGAGTTTTTATACCAAAGCAAAGTCCAAAAGTTCGTAAATCCTGCTCATCGAAGGTTTTGACTAAATCAAGTTTTAGACGAAGGGCTTCGTCTGAGTCATCTTCAACTTGCCAATTCAGCTCATTGGCGGCATGACGCACATTGATGTTGAATGCTGAAAGCAAATTACTCCATTTTCCACGACTGACCTCATCAATGCCTTTGATAATCAATGATTTGAATGGTGTGAGGCATATCTCACCGATTTTGGTTTCTTGACAAAGTTCACAGAGTTTTATTAAAAATTTCACTTTGAAATATTCATTTCGGCGGTAGATTCCGAGCCAAGATTTTTTACCATAGCGATTGAAACCTTCGTAGTATGGTAATGTAAATTTGGCAGGCTCGAGTTCGGTCTCTTTTTCGAGTGAAATAAACGATGGAATATGATTAAAAAGTTGGTCGATATTATTTTCGAACTGTTGTTCTTTACCTGCAATCTTTTCTTCTAAAAACTTACAAAGTTTTGGAATTTCGTTTGAGAAAATGAGTTTCTCGAAACTAAAAATTTTATTGGTTTTTGGAAGGCGAATGTATAAATACCAAAAATTTGGATTTGTAGAGGCTATAAAATTGAGATGTCCCGAAAAGTAAGGTGTAAAACTTTGCTGGTTATCCGATAGGTTAATTTTTAGTTTGGCATCATAATCAAACAAATCGAGAATATCTTTGTAGATACCTTCGGTAAGCCAATTGCCTTTCTGAAAAACTTCTTCGGCTACGTACGAACTAATGATATTCGGATAAACATTATCGTCTGATTGAAACGTAATATTCTGAGCCAACATTTTCTGCTCGAAAGTTCGAGCAAATGGGTGTGGCAAATGAAAAATTAACTGCTGACGAAGTCCAAAACGCACCTCATCAACCTGCGACTCTTGAGCCGCTTCTAAAATATATTTCAACTCACCAGGCGAAGCAATTCCGCCTTTAAAGTTTATTCTGACTGTGTAAAAATCTTTCATAACACCCCTACCGAATCGTCGGACCGCCCCCTAAAGGGGGATTTTAGTTAAAATACAATTTAAGCCTCCACCAATGCCTCTTTCCCAACATTCTCTAAAATCATTCTGACTTCGGGGCGGCAACTTCCGCAGCCTGTTCCTGCTCCTGTTTTTTGGCAAAGTTGAGCAAAATCAGTGCATCCGCCTTTGATAGCGTTTTGGAGATTTCCCTGTCCAACATTATTGCACGAACAAACTAATTTTCCCAAAACTGGCTCGGAGGTTTTGCCCGAACGAAGTAAAGCCAAACGTTTTTCTGAGAGTTCTATTCCATTAGCTATTAAATCTCTGAATTCGAGAAACTCCGATTTATCGCCAATCAGGATAGCTCCAACCAACCTATCGTTATGAATGATACATTTTTTATAATAATGCTTGGCTTTATCAATAAACGTAACCTCCTCATAATCAGTAGCTCCAGAAGGAATTTCGACTACGCCCAATGAACATAGATTAAGGCCGTGCATTTTCAAAAGATTCATAGAAAGGCTGCCTTTGTAGAAACTTGATAAATCGCCTGCCA
>NZ_JBMLRC010000315.1:9534-15249 GCF_049241225.1 Emticicia sp. | reverse complement strand
ATGTTATTTTCTTCAAATTGGTCTTCTCGAAGTTTCACGAGTTGTTCCCACGATTGAGTTCCGCTGATATAATCGGGCAACATTACACGGTTATAAAATGGATAAATTTCTTTTGAAAAAACCTCAATATCATCGGTTTGATTAAGTTTTCGGTAAGCAGCAATAAAACCCAGACCAGCCGATCCTGCCCCGATGATGATGATTTTTTCTTTTGGTTTTACATATTTCGCTATCTCGACGGCTGAGAATTTAAAATCGGGTTCTTTTGAACGAGCATCGACCAAAACATTTGTGAGATTGTTGGCACGGCCAAAATCATTACCCAAAATTCGGCCCCAGTGCATTGGTAAAAAGCATGTACCTTGTTTTACTTCGTCAGTAATTTTTGCTTTTACTTTTACACTTCCACGATTTCCGTTCACTTCTACGATTGCCCCCTCTTCAATCCCCCGTTTTTGTGCATCTTTTGGGTGAATTTCTACAAATGGCGTTGGAATGTGCTGATTCAGCTTGTTCACTCGTCCGGTTTTGGTCATGGTGTGCCATTGGTCACGAATACGACCGGTGAGCAAAATCAAAGGAAAATCTTCGGTCAATTTCTCGGAGAGATTTTCGTCGGGCACGGCATGAATCTTTGCACGTTTGTTGGGAGTGTAAAATTGATGGTCTTGAAAAAGTCCACGTCCAGCCCCCGAAGCGTCGGTCGCCCCCGCCCCCGATGGGGGAACTAATATATTCGTCGACAACTCCCCCATTGGGGGTTGGGGGGCTGGCCATTGCACAGTTCTTTCTTTCAATAATTCATAACTCACGCCCGTTACGTCGATATTAGTTCCACGAGTGGTTTCGGTGTATTCTTTATAGATTTCGCTGAAATTATTGTAGGTAAATTTATTTCCCCAACCCATTTTTTCGGCAAATCGACAGATGATTTCGGCATCGGGTAAGGCTTCTTCTGGGGCATCTATAACTTTGCTTAGGTGCGTAATTCTCCGCTCGGCGTTGGTCATTGTTCCTTCTTTTTCTGCCCAAGCAGCCGCAGGAAGCACCACATCGGCAAATTTTATTGTATCGGCTCGGTTAGAAACATCTTGAACTACCACAAATTTAGCATTTTTCATGGCCAGTTCGGCCATTCGAGCATCGGGAAGACTCACCATTGGGTTTGTACAAACAATCCAAATGGCTTTTAGTTTTCCTTCTTCTAATCCCTTAAACATTTCGGTAGCAGTAAGCCCGATTTTATCAGAAATTGTTGTTCCTCCCCAAAACTCTTCCATTTCGAGTCTGTGAATGGGGTTGGCAATTTCACGGTGCGATGCCAACATATTTGCCAGTCCACCAACTTCACGGCCACCCATGGCATTGGGTTGACCAGTGAGTGAAAATGGACCATTTCCTGGCTTACCAATTTTACCAGTAATCAGACTTAGATTAATCAACGAAAGATTTTTATTTACTCCAATTACCGACTGGTTGAGTCCCATTGTCCACATCGACAGAAAACCTTTGGCTTTGGCAATGAATGAGGCTGTTTTGACGATTAGTTTTTCGTCAACGCCACAAATTTCGGCCGATTCGGCGAGGGTTCTTTCAAAAACTTTGGTTTTATAATCTTCAAACCCATCGGTATGATTTTGAATGAAGTCATTATCAATCCAATTATTTTCGATTAAAATTCGTCCAATAGCATGATTAAGTGTAACATCGGTACCAGGATTAATTTGCAAATGAATATCCGATGAAGTAGCAGTTTGCGTGCGTCGTGGGTCAACCGTAATGATTTTTACATCAGGGTTGGCAGCTTTGTGAGCCTCTACCCTACGCCAAATAATTGGATGACACCAAGCTGGGTTTGCCCCTTCGACCAAAATACAGTCTGATTGCTCAATATCATCATAACAAACTGGCACTGAGTCTTCGCCCAAAGAAAGCTTATACCCAACCACCGCCGACGACATACACAAACGAGAATTGGTGTCGATATTATTGGAGCCAATGAAGCCTTTCATGAGTTTATTCCAAAGGTAATATTCCTCTGTAAGGCATTGCCCCGAAACGTAAATACCAACCGAATCAGGACCGTATTTTCTGATAAAGGTCTTGAAAATAGCGGCCGTACGCTCCAGAGCTTCGTCCCAAGTAGTACGTTGCATCGGCATACTCCGATTCATTCGCATTTGTGGGTATAACAATCGGTCTGATTTATCATTGACGGTATAATGCAAATTCATGCCTTTCGAGCAGAGCATACCTCGGTTAACTGGGTGATCTTTATCGCCTTCTACATTTATCTTTCCATTACCCAAATCGGTGGCTATGATTCCACAGCCTACTCCACAGTAGCAACAGGTGGTTTTTAGACCACCCCCAACCCCTGAAGGGGAGCTAAGGTTTTTATTTTTGTTATTTTGCATACTTTTATTTACCTAATAAACTCTTAATAGTGAGTTAAGTAGTCCACGGTCAATAGTCGACAAGTCCACAGAAAGTTAATGGGCTTATAAACAGCCTCTTAGCTATTTATAGAATTGTCGATTATATAAATCTTATTACTTACATTACAATAATTCTTACTATTCGGCAAATTCCAATCCTTTTACTTTTTCTTTAAGTTCCCCTTTAGGGGTTAGGGGTGTAAACTTAGTTATCAGAATGAGTACTGCCGCCACAATGGCTGCATAGCCAATGTATTGAAATGCGTCGGCATAAGTCAGATTTTCAGACTTGAATAGAAAGCCCATCAACATTCCGCCGATATTTCCACCTGCCCCAACAATACCAGCTACTAAGCCTACATTTTGTGCATTGATGAAAGGGGTGAGAGCGTAGGTTGCACCATTGGCCATTTTCAGAAATAATGCAAACAAAACCATTGAAGCAATAGCCAAAGGAAGTGAAGTAGAACCCGCAAATAAGATTAAACCGATACCCTCGATGGCAATTAAAACTGCTAAGAGTTTTCCTTTACCCGAAAGTCCGTTTTTCTTTCCAATTTTATCGGCCCAAATTCCTCCCAATGCACGAGCAAAAATATTCATGAATCCAAAAAGCCCTGCTAATAGCCCAGCCAGTTTTTGGTCAACGCCAAAGTTATCGACAAAGTGAAGTGCAGCCACGTTATCGAAAGTAATTTCCATTCCGAAACAAATCGAGTATGAAAAAGCCAAAGCCCACACTCTCCAATCTTTCACTACTTCCATTGTGTTTGGTTTCTGCTTTTTAACTACTTCACGATCAATGTCTTCGTAATTTCCTGCGGGAGTATCTTTTGTAAATTTATAGTACAGAAATGCACTAATTAGCAGCAATGTACCTGGTACAATCATGGCCAAACGCCAAGCCTCGCCTTTTGTATAACCTAAGCCTACGATTCCAGCAAAAATTACGGGCATAAGCATATTCGTAATTCCTCCGCCCAAATTTCCCCAACCACCAGCCACAGCATTGGCTGTGCCTTTGATATTGGGAGCAAACATAACCGAAGTATGGTATTGTGTAATGACAAACGAAGCACCAATTACCCCGATGGCTAATCTGAAGAGCAAAAATGTTTCGTAGCTGTGCGATAAACCCACCAAATACACTGGAATGGCCGAGAAAATAAGTAGAGCCGTGTAAGTTTTGCGTGGCCCCCAAGTATCACACAAACGACCGATTAGTAAACGTGCAATAATGGTAGCCGAAACCGCTGCAATGAGCGTATTGCCTACTTGTGCTTTGGTAAGTCCTAAGTCTTCACGAATGGTTGGCATGAGTGGAGCCAGACCAAACCAGCCAAAAAAACACATGAAAAATGTAAACCACGTTATGTGGAAAGTACGCATCTGAACGCCTGAAAAGCTCAGTACATTGAGCGATGAAAGTGGAGAACCCCCTGCCCCTAAAGGGGAGTTATTGTGATTGTTTTCGTTGCTTTTTTTCATTTTTTTTCTTTGATTGACAGTATTCAACATTTTAGTTACTTATACTCATTTTTATAAGTATTTATACTCAAAAATTGACAGATTTATGGAAAAATCCCAGTTGGCAAAGCCAAAAGGGATTCGTAAAACTGTCAACCAATGACTAATTATAAATCTTCGATTGAGAACTTATCGAATAATAAATTCAGTAATCGGTCATGGACTTCGATGTATTGAGGTAAGTGTATGATGTCTTTTTTATTGCGAGGGCGAGCAAGCGGAATATCAACAATTTCTTTGATGGTTGCGGCAGGACCATTATTCATTACCACTACTCTATCCGATAAGAAAATCGCTTCCTCGATATCGTGCGTAACCATCACGATGGTTTTGTTGCGATTATCCAGATTCCAGAGTTTCAATAACTCAATGTGCATAGAGCCTTTGGTCAGGGCATCTAACGCACCGAAGGGTTCATCAAGCAACAAAATACTCGGATTGATAGCAAATGCACGAGCAATGGCCACCCGTTGTTTCATTCCTCCTGATAATTGGCTCGGAAGTTTATCCTTATGCGACCAAAGGTTTACCATGTTGAGGTTTTTCTCAACTAATTCGATTTTTTCAGCTTTTGAAAGATGCGGTAAAACGGAATCAACTGCCTCGAAAACATTTTTATAAACAGTAAGCCACGGTAAAAGTGAGTAGTTTTGGAATACGATTCCTCGGTCTGGGCCTGGGCCTTTTACTGTTTTCCCGTTGGCAATCACTTCACCCGAAGATGGAGCCACCATACCCGAAATTGTATTCATTAAGGTTGATTTTCCGCAACCTGAGTGACCAATGATACTAACGATTTCGCCTTTTTTGATGGTCAAATCAATGTCTTTTACGGCAGTAAATGTGCCTTTACCTTTCGATTTGAACGAAACAGTAACGTCTTTGACTTCGATACTGGTTTCGGAGATTATCTTGTGAAACGATGAAGAATCATCTATTAAAAGTTCATTATTTGCTTTCATAACTAAATGCTTTTTGAAGTACGTTGAAAATTTTATCGAACAACAGCCCCACGGTTCCGATGATAAGAATTGCGGAAAGGATTTTTTCGAGGCTCAGGCCATTCCAAGAGTCCCAAACAAAAAAGCCGATTCCGACACCGCCCGAAAGCATTTCGCCAGCCACAATTACTACCCAAGCGATACCAATCGAAAGGCGAAGCCCAGTAATGATATGAGGTAAAGCAAATGGCAATAGAATTTTTGTGATGTATTTCCAGCGAGAAAAACCAAAAGCTTTTCCAACATTTTTATGGTCGGCTGGCAATGACGAAACTCCAAAAGCAGTATTGATAAGCGTTGGCCACAATGAGGTAATGGTGATGATAAAAATTGTGGCTTGGTCAGATGCTTTGAAAGCCAACAAACCCAATGGAAACCACGCTAAAGGTGAAACTGGACGCAAAATCTGCACAATCGGATTGAGTAATTTCATACCAATTTTAGAAGAACCCATCAGCAAACCCGCTGGAATAGCAATGAGGCTACCCAAAGCAAACCCCAAAAAGACACGACGCAACGAGTACCAAAGTTGAAGGCCAATGCCTTTATCATTGGGGCCATAATCATAAAAAGGCTCGGCTAACATTTCAGAAAAGACTGTCCAAGTTGCCACTGGCCCAGGAATTTCTGATTTGGTAATGAATGTTACTAATTGCCAAATTCCTAAAAGGATAAGCATACTTCCGAGGAAGTAAAGAATACCCCCAACCCCTGAAGGGGAGTATATTTTTGATAGTATTTTTTTCATT
>NZ_JBMLRC010000315.1:7233-9434 GCF_049241225.1 Emticicia sp. | reverse complement strand
TTAATGTCAAGAGTAGTTTTGAATGCTTGCATATCTGGCTGAACAGGCACGCTCATCTCTTTGGCCACTTCGGCAAACAAATCATCTAAAATCAATTTCTCAGCAATTCCTTTATAGTCTGGAGCTGTTTTTAAGTAGCCAAAACGTACGTATTGAGCCAAAAACCACATCGCATACGATTTTTTAGGAGTTGCTACTACACCATTGTTGTAGAATGTCATGTAGTCATCTTTGTATTTTTGCACACCTAATTCACAACCTAAATCATTTGAGCCTAACAAGCGAGCTTCCAAAACCGCCACTGGAGCATTTACATAATATGGTTTCGATAACCAAGCCGCTGCTTTCTTACGATTCCCCATGTTATCCAACCATTTTTGTGCTTCAATGATAGCCTTCATTACTTTCTTCAAATCCTCTTTTTGGCCTGCCGCAAATTTGCTATTAACTACCAATGCTTTTTCTGGGTGGTTTTTCCAAATATCTTGGCTTGCAATGTGCGTAAAACCTACGCTTTGTGCTACTGCCACGCCATTCCAAGGCTCACCTACACAGAAACCTTCCATGTTGTCAACTTTCATGTTTGCTACCATTTGTGGCGGTGGAATCGTGATGATACCTACTGATTTTTGATTTACACCAGCGGCCGCCATCCAGTTTCTCAACCAAATATCGTGTGTACCTCCTGGGAAAGTCATGGCAAAGGTTACTTCTTTACGTTTTTTGATTTCTGTAATAGCTGAGTTTACTTTTTTCAAATCTTTGAAACCTACCAATCCACAGAAATCTTTTGAGAGTGAAATAGCCTGACCGTTGTTATTGAGTGTCATGGCAATTTTCATTTCCGAACCAGCTTTTCCGCCTACGCCCGTATAAACCGATAAAGGCATTGAAAACAAACAATGAGCTCCGTCTAATTCGCCATTCAAAACTTTATCACGAATATTGGCCCAAGAAGCCTCTTTGCTTAGTTCTACGTTTACTCCGTATTTCGTGAATAAACCTAACTCTTTTGCTGCTACCAACGGAGCACAGTCGGTCAGTGGAATAAAGCCTAATTTAATTGCCTCAGCAGCAGGATATTTGAATGCTGAGATGGTAGAAGCTAAGATAATGACAGCCCCCAACCCCAATGGGGAGCTAATTTTGAATATTGATTTGAATATATTTTTCATGATATTAAAAGCCCCCTTGCCCCAGAGGGGGAATTTTTGGGCTATATTTTTATGTTTTTTTAATAATTTTAACATTGTTCCTAAATCCCCCTTTAGGGGTTAGGGGTGTGCTTATTGCTTAATGGCAACAGGTTTAGTGTAGAAGAAATCTGGACGAATGTTAAGCATCAAGTATCCCCACTGGCCAGTTTTGCGGGTTTTATCCATCGAATTTTGCTTCACGTATTCGAGGCTGTTGTTTCCTTTCATTACAGAATAACCTAACTCAACCGAAGTGAATTTATTGAGAGAATAATTCAAGACTAAATCATATTCCATGCCCAACATCGGTGAAATTTTTGCACCTGCTGGAGCATCTTTCATTTTATTTGGCGTATCAGCAGCCAAAGCAAAATAATGAATGTCGAAAGTAGTTGTTAGGCGAGGTGCTGCATGTTTAATTTTAAAGAAAGCATTTTGGAGTCCACCAACTGGTGAGCCAGTTCCAACATAGAAGTAATCCATATACCCCCAATGTTTGTGCGGTGTTCCATAAAGTGGGTCGAAACGGCTCGTTTCACCAGCTTTTGTATTAAAACCATCATTGCCAGAAAGCACTTCGTAGCCTGGTCCAAAACTTAAAAGTCCTTTTTGCATCATCAAATTTGCTCCATAGTAGTAGGCGTTTGTAATTTTCAAGCCATCACGGTCTTTTCCTGATTGCACATACCCAAATGCTTGCCATGCAACTTTACCGAGTTTTGCCGAAGCATTGCCAAATTGTCCAGTAAGCATAGCTCCATAAGTAAAGCGAGAATTTACACCCGATTGGTCATAACGTCTGCCATATACGTAACCCTGCGTAGCATTTCCCAAACTATCAATACGGTATTTCGAGAAATCATCTTTGAAGAATAAAACCGAAAGTTTGGTTTGTTTGAACTTATGGGTCAAATATGCCATTTGAAACGACTTGAACATTTGGTTTTGTCCATTTGTGCTGGCTGCATTGGCCAAAACTGGAGCTCCGCCTTTACCGCTGGTTGG
>NZ_JBMLRC010000315.1:0-7133 GCF_049241225.1 Emticicia sp. | reverse complement strand
AATGAAAGATTCTGAATTGGTTTGAATTTAACGGTTGTGTCGGCCGAATTTGCCAATACGATTTCGGCCCATGCTTCGTGTACGCCAAACTTGCCTCCGTCGGCATTTGAAATTGATGAAGCATCTTGCCCCCACACACGCACATCTTGCACGGCCATACCGAAAGTTACTCTGTCCCATTTATAACCGAAGGTTAATCGCGTACGTTGTGATGTAAAAGCTGAGTATTTTGTACCATAAGGTGCAAGATTGCCTAATCCGTCACGTATTTCTGTGCGAGTTCTGACCTGACCGAGTAATGAAAATTGAGAATAAGACGCTTTGAAAAAAGAAACTGCGAAGAAAATTGCAAGCCCAAACTTGCGAAATAGATTTTTTTTCATTTGTTTTGAATTGAATTGTGAATAAATACCTACGTTCTGCGATTCGTTAGCCGATTTGACACCCCCATGTCAGGTCGGTTTTTTTGTTTGGTTCAAGACGAAGCCCCCACTCCGACTATCACCAGTTTTTTGATCTTTTAATGTTGTTTTCCCTACGTTTGCATTTCATTTGAAGTTTAAAATAAATAGATTAGCACTTTTAATTAATTTTCTGATAGCCCCCACTATCAAAATTTTCTTTGGTTATTTATACTTAATAATACCGTTTTTGTTATTGCTTATTCAAATGTAGAAAATAATATTTTATACTCAAAACACAAAACAACATATTTTTATCAATTTTAGCATTTTTACTTAAAATTCTTTTAATTTTGAAACTTGTTTTTAGAAAAATGCAATTTTATTTTTCATTTTTAGCAATTTTTGAAACCTATTTTTATTGATTTTGCATTTTTTAAATTTTTACTAACTAAGATTCAACCATAAAAAAGATAAGGATTAACACTCAAACCGACCGAAACAAAAAATGCCATCCCGATAAAGGAATGGCACCGTGGTGTATATACTATACCTTATATATATATCTACAAATTCATGCTGGCTACATAAGCCTCGACATATTCGGGATGCAAGCCAACAACATCACCTACGATAATAACAGCAGGATTACTCACTTTCGACTCATGCACTTTTTCGACAATATCTCTTACTTGCCCGAAAACCGATTTTTGTTCGCCAGTAGTTCCATTCTGAATAATCGCCACTGGTACATTGGCTTTGCCGTGTTTGTCAAAAATAGCCGCAATTTCGGCCAATTTGCTCATTCCCATCAAAACTACTACCGTAGCGGTTGATTGTGCTGCCAATTCGAGGTCTTTTGGTAGGCTGCCATCGCTTGTGTGGCCCGTAACTACCCAAAAACTTCGAGCAATATCTCGGTGTGTAATCGGAATCTGAACGGCAGCCGCAACGCCAATCGAACTCGAAACTCCAGGAATAACTTCGGTCGGAATTCCGAAAGCTTTGGCGTGTTCTAATTCTTCATAGCCACGCCCAAACACAAATGGGTCGCCGCCCTTTAATCGCACGACATGGCCATACTGAAGAGCTGACGAAACGATTAAAGTATTGATTTCATCTTGCTTAAAAGAGTGCTGCCCCTTACGCTTACCAACATTGATTTTTATGGCATCTTTTGGTGCGTATTCGAGCAAAGAATCATTGGCAAGGGCATCATATAATACTACATCTGCACTTTGCAGAGCCTTGATGGCTTTTAATGTGATGAGTTCGCTGTCGCCCGGACCCGCCCCCACGAGTGTTAGCTTAGAGTGCATAATTTTTGAGTATTAATGTTTAGAAGTAAAAAGGGTGGATTTAGTAGGTATAAAAACCCTAAAATAAAAAATAATACGGTCGTAGCCATATATTTCATGATATAAAAGTAAGGTTAATATTTGCCTAAAACACACTTTAGCCAAAGAAAATTTTAAATTAATTATTTTTAGACAAACAAATATAAATAAAATACAAAATGAGTAAAATTACTTAAAAAGTAAATAGTACAAAAGAAACAAAAACTTTAATATAACAAAGAACTTTGAATGCCAGCTTGTTAGTTCAAAAAAAATGCTTTAATTTTTCAGAATGCAAAATCTCTACAAACAAGTTTCTCAGCGATTGACGCGTCTTTACATGGTGGCACTCTTTGTGGTGGCACTGCTTTCGTTGTTTGGGCAAATGCTAATTCAGCGTTCGCTCAACGAATCGAGCGATGATGCCCACGTCGTCAATTTAGCGGGTAGGCAGCGTATGCTAAGCCAGAGAATATGCAAAATGGCCATCTTACTGACCAATAAAACGCAGTATGCCGAAGAAGCCGCTTTTTACGAAAATGATTTTAGCGAAACACTAAATCTTTGGGTAAAATGCCATTATGGCCTAAAAAATGGCAAACTGGGCTTGGAAAAAACTTATTTCGTGAAAAATAGTAGTGCCATACAAAAGTTATTCGACGAAATTGAGCCTAAATTTCAGGTAATCAGTATCAATGCCGATAGTGTTGCTCAAAAAAATTATACCGCCCAAAGTAGCCACAACATCATCAAGAATATGCTCACAAACGAACGTGATTTTCTGAAAATCATGGATAAGATTGTTTCGCAGTATGATATTGAGGCAAAAGAAAGAGTAGAAAACGTCAAGCGAATCGAATTTATACTCTTTGGATTTACAATTTTAACGCTTGTTCTTGAAGCTTTTCTGATTTTTATACCGCTCGTACGATACGTGCAGGAAGTCATTCTCAGAATCAAGGAGTCGGAACAAGAATTACAGACCAAAAATCAACAACTTGAAGAAACCAACGAACAACTGGTTTCGACCCAAAAAGATTTGGTAAAAGCCACCGAAGAGAAGTTTATTTTGCTACGAAAAGAAGATAATGTACGCTCAACGGCTCTGCTCGAAGGCCAAGAAGAAGAACGCAAACGCTTGGCTCGTGAATTGCACGATGGCATTGGGCAGATGCTTACCGGCCTCAAACTCGATAGCGAACAACTGAAAAGTTTGCCCTTTGTGAATGAAAAACAACGAAAGTCGTTTGAAGAACACCAAAAACTAATTGATGAGACCATTGAGGCCACTCGCACGGTTTCGTTTAATTTGATGCCTTCAGTACTGACAGATTTTGGGCTTTCTTCGGCAATCAGATTGCTGCTCGAACGAACCGCCAAAGGGGCTGATTTTCGAGCCTCATTCAATGATTTGACCGAAAACATAACGATTCCTAACAAAATTGAGAATAACTTGTATAGAATTACGCAAGAAACACTCAATAACATTATGAAGCACGCCAAAGCCCAGAAGGTGTCGATAACTTTATCAAACGAGAAGAATAAATATATTACCCTTTCGGTGGTTGACGACGGCAAAGGCTTTGACATGAAAAAAACTAAGAAAAGCCGATTTGGAGGAAACGGATTGGGCAACTTACAAACCCGTGTTAGGCTTCTCAACGGAACGATAAAAATTGATTCAGAAGTAGGTAAAGGAACGAGTATTTTTGTAAAAATTCCTATTATTAACGATAGCCTTTGAGTGGTTTCTGGTCGTTTAGTTACTGGAAAATTAGTTATTTGGTATTGGTTTGTGGGCTATACTTTAATATTGGTCAGCATGAATCAATATTAAATTGACCTGTTTTCTAATAACCAATTTTTCAGTTTCCCAATAACAATGAACCAACAAAACGCATCAACACTAAACAAGATACAATATGACAAACAAAATTAAGTTACTCATCGTAGATGACCATGCGGTTGTACGAAAGGGTATTCAGAATCTGCTTGAAGAAGAACCAAACATCGAGATTGTCGGCGAAGCTTCAGATGGTCTCGAAGCTATCGAAAAAGTAAAAAACCTGAAGCCTACCATCGTTTTGCTCGACCTCACCATGCCCCAAATGTCGGGTTTTGAAGTAGCCAAAATTCTTTCCGACAAACACCCCGCTACAAAATCACTCATTTTTTCGATGCACAATAACCCCGAATATATGGTTACGTCAGTCGAAAACGGTGCGATGGGGTATTTGTTGAAAGATACCAGCAAAGAAGAAATCTTAAAAGCACTTGAGAGTGTTTCGGCGGGCAATAAGTACTTCCCTCCTACGGTTTCGGCCATGATTATTGATGGACTTTTGGCTCAACGCAAACAAAAAACTACTCCAAAACTCAAAAACACCAGCTTATTTGCCAAAATCTCAAAGAAAGAGCGTGAAATTTTGAAATACATTACCGAAGGCATGAGCAGCCAAGAAATCGCCGAAAAGTTATCTTTGAGTGTCCGAACGGTTTCAAATCACCGTGCAAATATTCTCCGTAAAACCGATGTTAAAAACACCGCAGAGCTGGTTAGATTGGCAGTGGAGTGATTATAAGAAGCAATAGTTTTATATTTATTCTGCAATAAATACAATTTACCAAAACATTAACTACAAAATTTAAATTTTACCAAATAAAAATTTGCTTTTCAGAAACTCGAAACATATATTTGAATAAAAATGAGTATTTATACTTATTTTAAAGAAATAAATTTAAGCATAATTGACTTTAGAATGGGGGAAACGTACTGAGTCAATGAATGCAGCAAACGTAGGAAAACATAATTCAAAATGACAAACGGAACTAACGTTCTCCGTGTCGTTGTGGTGGGCAACGGCATGGTGGGTTATAAGTTTTGCGAAAAACTTATTGCCAAAGCCAAAGATATTACGCTCGATATTACGGTTTTTGGCGAAGAACCACGACCTGCATACGACCGAGTTCACCTCAGTGAATACTTCGCAGGAAAAACAGCCGACGACCTAACCATGGCTCCGCTCGACTGGTACTTCGATAACGGTATCAAACTTCACCTCTCCGACCCAATCACGAACATAGACCGAGAAACCAAAACGGTTTCATCGCATCATGGGCTTATTGTTTCTTATGATTATTTGGTGCTGGCCACTGGTTCTGCTGCTTTTGTGCCCCCTATTCCAGGTGTTGAGAAAGATGGTGTTTTTGTATATCGCACCATAGAAGACCTCGACATGATGCAAGCACACGCTAAAAAGGCCCGCAAAGGTGCAGTAATTGGAGGCGGACTGTTGGGTTTAGAAGCAGCAAAAGCACTACTCGATTTAGGTTTAGAAGAAACCCACGTCATTGAATTTGCTCCTCGCCTCATGCCTCGCCAAATAGACCAAGCTGGCTCTGATATTCTGAAAGCAAAACTCGAAAGTTTAGGCTTACAAATTCACCTCAATAAAAATACACATGAAATTGCGGGCGATGGCATCATTACAGCCATGAATTTTGCTGACGGCTCAAAACTTGAAGTGGATATGCTTGTTATCTCAGCAGGTATCAAACCTCGTGACGAAGTAGCTCGTTTATCGGGTTTAGAAGTTGGTTCTCGTGGTGGAATAGTGGTCAATGATAAACTTCAAACTTCTGACCCACATATTTTTGCGATTGGAGAATGTGCTTTACACGACCACATGATTTATGGCTTGGTTGCACCTGGCTACGAAATGGCTGATATTGTTGCCACCAATTTGTGTAACGGAGCGAAGGAATTCAAAGCTTACGACATGTCAACCAAACTAAAATTGATTGGCGTTGATGTGGCGAGTTTTGGCAATGCTTTTATTTCGGAGCCTGACTGCCAGACGATTGTCTATGAAAATAAATCGAAAGGTATTTATAAGCGTATCAATATATCAAACGATAACCAATTGTTGTTGGGAGGAGTTTTGGTGGGCGATGCAGAGCAGTACAACATGCTTCTGCAAACTGTCAATAATAAATTGGTGCTTCCAAAAGACCCAGAAAACTTAATTCTTGGTGCAAGAGGGGGCGAAGAAGAAGGTGGTGCGGGAGTAATGGGCCTACCAGACGATGCTCTGATTTGCTCTTGCGAAGCCGTAACGAAAGGACAAATTTGCCACGAAGTTTCAGAAAATAAAGTACATAGTGTAGACGGACTGAAAAAGTGTACGAAAGCAGGAACAGGCTGTGGTGGTTGTGTGCCAATGGTAAAAGACTTGATGCTCGGCACAATGAAAGAGCAAGGAATCTATGTTCGAAATATCATTTGCGAACACTTCGATTATACTCGACAAGAGCTATTCGATTTAGTAAAAATTAATGAGATAAAGTCATATGAGGGTGTTTTAGATAAATTTGGTAAAGGCGATGGTTGTGAAGTTTGTAAGCCAGCAGTAGCCTCAATTTTGGCAAGTTTATGGAATGACATGATTCTCGCCAAAGGAAATGATATTGCCCAAGACTCAAACGACCGTTTCTTGGCTAATATCCAAAAAGGCGGAACATACTCGGTTGTACCTCGAATTCCAGGAGGTGAAATTACTCCCGAAAAACTAATCGTCATCGGAACGGTCGCCAAAAAATATAACCTATACACCAAAATAACCGGTGGGCAACGTATCGACTTATTCGGGGCTCATCTCAATGATTTACCTGTTATTTGGGAAGAGTTGATAGCAGCAGGGTTTGAGTCAGGTCACGCCTACGGCAAGGCATTGCGTACAGTAAAATCTTGTGTAGGCTCTACTTGGTGCCGCTTTGGTTTACACGATTCGGTGACTTTTGCCGTTGAGGTCGAAAACCGCTACAAAGGCATCAGAGCACCGCATAAATTTAAAGGCGGGGTTTCGGGTTGTGTTCGTGAATGTGCCGAAGCCCAAGCAAAAGACTTCGGAATTATAGCTACCGAAAAAGGTTGGAATCTATATGTTTGTGGCAATGGCGGTGCAAAACCGCAACACGCTCAATTGATTGCAAGCGATATTTCAAAAGAAGATTGTGTGAAATACCTTGATAGATTCTTGATGTTTTACATAAAAACTGCCGAACCTTTGACCAGAACAGCTACTTGGCTCAATAAAATGGACGGTGGTATTACGTATTTGAAAGATGTTGTGGTGAATGATAGCTTAGGTATTGCTGAAGAATTAGAAACAGAAATGGCAGGCCTGATAAATAACTATAAATGTGAGTGGAAAGAAGCGATTGAAAACGAAAGTATTCGTAAACGATTTAGTCATTTTGTCAATGCTCCAGAAGTAAAAGACCCAAGTGTAGCTTTCACACCATTACGTGACCAAAAACGTGCTTTGGAGTGGGTAAAATAGTTGGCAGTTGGCAGTTGGCAGTTGGCAGTTGGCAGTTGGCAGTTGGCAGTTGG
>NZ_JBMLRC010000314.1:0-1531 GCF_049241225.1 Emticicia sp. | reverse complement strand
TAGGTGGCTATGAAATTCGTAATTGTATCAACGATATTGATATTAAAACTTCTACCAAACCTAAGACTATTCGGACGATAAGAGTTGCAGACTCAAGAAATGTCAATGTATTTGAGGGTTTCTTTGATTTTCTTTCTGCTCTCTCCTACTATCAATTATCTGAGCCTAATCATTCTACCATCATTCTCAATACTTTGAGTTTCTTGCCAAAAACTATTGCTGCATTATCAGCGTATCAGCGAGTAAATTGTTTTTTTGATAATGATGATGCTGGAAAAAAAGCATTTCATAAATGTAAAGAAGCCAACTTAAATGTAATTGATAGGTCAGCTATCTACTCCGATTTCAAGGATTTCAACGAATTCTACTGTAAACAAACGAAATCAGTTGAAATCTCTTGATTTCGTGCAAATTCGTTTGATTTCATCAGAAATCGTTTTTCTTCGCTTCTATCATCCGATTTCACAAATGCTTGCATACGTTTTACCGATAATCCATAGATTTCAGCTCGAAATCGGTTGAAATCCAACACGAAATCAATAGTGAAATCAAGTTTTATATTTAAGAAATAGAAATCATGGTACAAATCGGATGTAAAGTAACCCCAGAATTATTTGAAGACTTACAGGAAGAGTGGCAAAATAACCGAGACTCATTCCCAACATTTGCAGATTATCTGCGAAGTATGATTGTTGCAAGGCATAAAAATGTACAATTAGCCGCTCCCGACATCAAAACCAATCAGGTTGAAATCAATCATTACGAAGCTCTCCTTCGACCTATGTATGAAAAAGTAAAAGGCAAGTACATTTCTTTCAAATCAATTGATGGTATCACAAAGGAGTTTTCTATCGAAAAGCCAATTGATATTCTTAATGCCATTCTAAAAACAAATAAATTTATCTAATCATGCACGAATTTCAGCAAATCGGGGTCTTGCAGTTGTCAAAACAAAAAAATTACACCCTCTGGGTAGCTCTTATACTTTTATTTATAATGCTCGCATTTCTATTGTTCGCTGCTTTGGGTGAATCTAAACCAAGTAAGACACTCAGCAAGCCAAAAAGTAGTAAAACTGTCAATATTAAGCCACCACAAGAGTAAATCATTTTAGTAATTTTACAAAAGCCTTACTATCAAAAGATTGTAAGGCTTTTGATAGTAAAAACCCAATTCATATAAGAACTTCATCTTTACTAATAGCAATAATACTCCGCAAAATCCGCCCCTATTTCGCTTAAATTTAATATATTTCGCTTTCAATTCACTATTCTTGATTATTACACTACTCACTAAGCGAATACAACAAAATAATGTCATCCAAATTTTTTACTAACAGTAACGAGCGAAACCTTTTTGATAAGTTCAAAGGTATCATTGAAAATATGGCTAACCTTTATGCTTTTCACGCAGTTGTTGGTTATTTTCGTTCGTCTGGTTATTTTGCCTTACAGCCTTACCTCAAAGATATTCAAAGTGTTAAAATATTAGTCGGTATAAATGTAGATTCGCTATTTGCAGAAGCCCAACG
>NZ_JBMLRC010000313.1:0-6843 GCF_049241225.1 Emticicia sp. | reverse complement strand
CTACACAATTTAAGGCCGTGAATGGAGATTGCTGGGTACCAATGGATGGTACTGCCTTGAAAACAACGGACAAATTGAGACAAATTACAGGTATGACTACCCTACCCAATGGTGGTGGTTTGTTTATAAGAAGCCAAGAATTTGCCAATAGCACGAATTATGATCCAGATAGAATCCCAACTTCACCGATTGCTACTGTTCAAGATCAAGCATTTGCTAACCATAACCACTATGCCAATTTATCACTTAATGGTAATACTACTTCAAATGGTTCACATACCCATTCTGTATATGTTCCAGGTCGCTCAGAAGAAGGTGGATTTATTGCACAAGGAAACAATTTTGTTTCTTTTAGTGCTACCGACCGAACTGTTCAGTTCTATCCTAATTTATACTCAGGTTCAGCGGGTGATCACACTCACTCACTTTCTGGTAGTGCTACGGGCAACACAGAATACAAAGGTGATAACGAAACCCGTCCTAAAAACTTAAACTTTTGGGTCTATATCCGTATCAATTAATAATAGTCTTCTACCAATTTTTTAGTAGTCAAAAACTTAAATGACAAAAAAATGAAACCATTTATCAAATGGGTTGGGGGGCTATTGTTAATGGTTTTGAGTTTGCTACAGGTGCAAGCCCAAACCGACACGCTCTGTGACCCAAACGAAAATAAAAAAATATTCGGCGAGCTATACTTTAATTATGGCTCTGTTACGAATGCCTTTTCAGAATTTAATCGCTCTACTTTCGTAGTTGGCCAGCCTTTGGCTTCGCCACGCAATATGTTATCTCAACAAAATCAGGCAGGTTTTGGTATATACAGTCCGTGGTTTTTACCACCACAACCTCCTATTTTGATAGCTTCTCAAGGCGATTTCAAAGACCGTATCAAAGTTGCGTGGAATGTAAACCCGCTTTCTACGCCTCCAACGGGCTTTATATTGTACCGTGATGGTTCATTCTTAGCCGATTTGGGTGAAGATGTGCGTGAGTTTTTAGATTTTAATACCCAAGCGGGCGAGTTTTATGAATATAGTATTGTAGCCAAAAATATTTTTGGTACTGGTAGCCCTTCAAAGTTTGTGGGTTTTGTAAACCCAAATGGAGTAGTTTCTGGAAAGGTGGAAACCAATTCGGGCAATCCTGTACCAGGAGTAGAAGTGCGTCTTACGCCACTCACGGGTAATTCGATGGCCTTTGATGGTGTGAATGATGAGCTTTGTGTTACGTACAATGATGAGTTTCCTACAGATAAATTTACGGTTTCGGCCTACGTAAAACTTGGCGATACTAATAATGAGACTGGTATCATTGACTGGGGAAGTACCATCAATAAAAACTGGTGGATTACAACAACCCCAAGCAACGAAGCAAAAGGTTTTATTTTTCACATAGGTAACGGAACTGGAAGCGATTCATTAAAATATTATTTCCCCACAGTAATCAATCCTTTCAATGCTAATGAGTGGCACCAAATAACAATGGTCTATAATGGTTCGGCAATGTCTGTGATGGTGGATGGCGAGTTTGTTGGCACAAAACCAGCCAGCATCGTGCGTGAGAAAAACTACTTGAATATCGGTAGCAAAATCGGCAATGATGGTTTTTTTAAAGGCAAAATAGACGATATCAGAGTTTATAATCGTCCGCTAACGCAGACAGAAGTAAATTCAACCAAAAATCGTTCGGTTTCTAAATCTGAAAATGGTTTGGTATCTTACTGGAAAATGGATGAAGGTATCGGTGTAAAGGTATTTGACAACACAACTATTCCAACTAATGCTAATGTCTTTGGAGCAACTTTTTCATCAGACAAGCCAGAGGTTTATAGTGCTGGAGTTACGGACGTGACGGGATATTACGTAATTGATGGTGTGAATTATAGTCAAAACGAAGGATTTAGAGCAACACCGATGAAAAACTTTGAGTTTAATTCATCACTCGAATTTAATGCTGCCGATAAATCGTATGGTAATCTGACAGATTTTGACATGCCAGATACTTCGACTGTTCAAATCTTATTTTACCCTTTCGATTTAAAATCACGTCAGACTGTTCTATCAAAAGGTAGTTTGTACGAAGCTTATATTAATAATGGTAAACTTTTCTTGAACCTAAACGGTACTACTACTGACTTAGGGGCAATCAAAGCAAAATTCTATCATTTAGCCGTAACGCTTGATAACACAGCAGGCACGGCAAATATCTATTTGGAAGGCGAGTTGAAAGGAACTGTTTCTTTTACTGGAGTGTCTAATTGGAGAAATGGTAGTCCGTGGTTATTGGCAACCAACTCAACCAATGCGGCAACTGGGAAGTTTTACACAGGTTTGGTTGACGAGTTTGTGATTTATAAAACGGCCTTACCTCAGAATGTAATTCAAGAACATTACGTAGTGGGTTTACCTAAAGACTCTACGACTGCTTTACAATGGAGTTATTTCGACCTAAATGAAGCCACCGATACAAAAGTTTTTGATTATGCGGCCATTAACTTTGGAGCGGTCAATCCACGTGAAGGAATAATCGTGAAAGCTTCTTGGAGTAATAATGCTCGTAGAAAAGAAACAAAAGCACACGAGTTTGAGCCAAACGTGAGAGTAGTAAACTTGAATACAAGTAATACGGCGGTAGGAAACATTGATTTCAAAGATGTTTCGACCGTAAATGTATCAGGGTATGTACGTTTTGCAAATACATTTTGTTTTGAGGATAAAGTAGAAATTTTGGTAAACGGCCAATCAAATTTTCCTCAGATTTATACTGATAAAGACGGAAAATGGAGTGCTGATTTTGAACCAGGTAAAACAATTAAACTTTCGGCAAGCTACAAAGACCACGTTTTTGGGCCAAGTTTCTTTGAAATACGTAAAATTCAAGCACCAAGAGCAGGTATTATTTTCTTAGATAATACGAAGCGTGTTATTAGAGGACAAATTGCGGGTGGCGAGTGTCGTCAGTCGATTTTGCCAGTTCGATTAGACCCAACGGCCTACCAAGTATTAAAGGTAGAATCTACAAATGGTTGCTTCAGCAAAGTAGATACCCTCAGAAATCCTGATGGAAAGTATGTTTTTGATAATCTTCCAGCAATCGCCTTCGAGACAAAGTATTTGTTTCACTCCTATGATAATTCTATCAAAGATTATTTCAATAATAAAGGTGGGCAGCAAACAGATTTAAGGGATGTCCCTGGCGATACGCTTGACTTTGTGTATATTTCACAACCTCAAGTAAGAATTGATACTTCTAAAATATTATTTAACAAGTGCGACCAATTATTTGCTTATCAGACTTTATCAGACCCAAATAAAAAGCTAAAAGTTAAATTTCAAACTTTTGAAAATTATTATGGTGGTGAATGTATCGTTGATTCGGTGAAATATACTGTAAACAATGATATTGGTGATAGACTCCAAGAGGAATTTCAATCTGATAGCACAGCGTTTTTGTATGAATCAACCATCGGTGTACCTAATATATTAGAACCATACACCAAAAAACTACAAGTTACGGCTAATTATAAAGGAAGTATCGCAACCAATACCATCAATGTTATTGTTTTTGGTATGCTTTCAAGACCAGCCAGTTTCACTACTTCTGCCAATGCCAATCCGTACATGATTCTAAGAGACCCACCAGGCGACCAAAGTACGGCTACCATTGAAAAAGGAACAACCAGTTGTGCCTCAACCACTCGTGTCTGGGCAAATTCGGTTGGAGCAACTATTGCCTCAGAATGGACAATCGGCGAAATCAAAAAAGTTGTGGCAGCTCCTCTGGGTATCGGTGTAATCGAAGAAACTGGTACTGAAACAAAGATTAAACTTTCAAGTACCAATACTTACACAAATACGGGTGAAGAAGTGATGGAGGTTTGCGTGACAACCTTAAAATCAATTTCAACTTCGACTGATTTAGTGGGTAGAGACGGCGATATTTTTGCGGGAAATGGTATGAACTTCAAGATGGGATTAAACGATAGAATTTCACTCGGGCCAGATTCTTGTTCAGTTAAAGCCGATACTTTGGTTTGGGTTAGTCCGAATGGATTTAATACCGAGTTTATCTACACACGTCATCATATCATGACCGATGTAATTCCATCGTTGACAATTGCTCGAAATGCAGCTACCGACCCAAAGGAAAGAGCAAAGTTTCAGACTTCGCTTGATAATTGGAGAAAAATTATGATAATGGATTCACTTTTATTAGCAAAAACTGATGAAGGTAAAGAAAATATCTCTTTTGATGCGGGCGTAAACTATACGAAGTCGATTACTACATCGGCGGTTAAGTCTCTTTCTACTACGCATGAGTTTTCGAGTGAAAATTCATTAGAAATTGAATCGAATTTCGAAATTCCGTTTTTAAGGTCAGAATTGAGCGGTGGCGTTACGTATTCGCACGGTGAAACGTGGGCAGAAGCCAACTCCACTACCAACGAAGTAACGTTTTCGTACAATTTAGCTGATGATGATATTGGCGATAATTTCTCGGTTGATATTGCTCAGTTTGTTACGATTCCAACCGGACAAACCGACATGGACGAACTCAATAAGCGTAGAACCGAAAAGTTTAGTTCTATTGAGTACAGCGACGCTCTTTGGTCTAAAACTGAAATTGATAGTTTAGAGCGTAAGATAAATGAACTGATTAACCTTGCCCGACAAGCTGAAGTGACGATAAATAATAAAGTGAGATTAGTACAAGGAGTTCCGTCTTTAATCGAAAAGTTTGAGAGGAAGAAATTCAATCCTGGCAAAGAAATGAAAATTTATCCACTCACAGCTGTTGAAAGAGCAGAATACGAAATTAAAGGGTTTGCGGGTAATTTTCCGAGTTCTTCCGACAGAGAAGCATTCAAAAGATTTGTGCGTAGAGATAGAAAACTAAGTCTTCCAGAATTTGTTTCACCTTCATTCACGCTTGTAGCGGGTGAGTCTATGTGTCCATGGGAAGGTAGCATGACTATCAATGAAACTACAGGTGAAACCAAATTTGAAGGAACACTAAACCGTGAGCAAGTATCGTTGACAGTCGATAAAAATGTACAGATAAATGTTCCTAAAAATACACCCGCAGTTTATCACTTAAAACTTGGTAACTTAGGTTCGGCTATCAAAGACCAAGACCAACTGACTTACAAATTAGGGCTTGTTTCGGGTACTAACCCACGAGGAGCGGTAGTAAAAGTAAATGGTTTCAATATCACCGAAGCGATTCCTTTCGTACTTAATTCTCGTGAGGTTTTAGACGCAACCTTGACGATTGAAAGAGGACCAGAAGATTTCAGCTATCAAGGTATTAAAGTAGCTTTCTTTAGCGAGTGTGAAGTAGGTGTACCAAACCAAAACTCGAAAGACGATATTGCACCATTATTCTACCAAGAAGTAAGTTTGGATGCTTATTTTGTTGAGCCATGTAGCGAGGTCGATATTGCTTTTCCATTACAAAACTTTGTGCTGACTCCAGCCGATTTAGATAAACAGAGTATTAGTTTGATAGAATACGATAAAAATGACCCTGATTTAAAGGATATTATTGTTCAGTATAGAAGAGTTGATGGCGATGGAGCATGGATAAATATTCAGAAATTCTTGCCCGATGAGTTAGCTCCTTTACAGACTAATTTAATCTGGAATACCGAATTACTGCGTGATGATTTTTACGAAATTCGTGCCATCACTTCATGTAATAATGCAAGTTTAGCACCAGGAATCTCAACAATCGTTAGAGGAAAACTCGAAAGAGAAGCTCCAGTTATTGTTGGAGTACCAGAGCCTGGCGATGGCACTTGGGACCCAGGTGACGAAATCTCAATCACTTTCAATGAAGCCATTGATTGTGATAAAGTAATTCAAGCAGATATTTTGGCCAATAATACCATTGGTCTTTATGATGCCACAACTAATGCACTCGTTGATGCTAGAATTACATGCGTAGGTAATAAAATAGTGATTGTACCAAACATCAACCCTGTATTCTTTGAGAACCGCACCTTTAGAGTGCAAGTAAGTGGCAAAGACTACGACGATGCCATGATTGCTCAAAACCCGAATCATATTAGAGCAGCCATCAGAGATAAAGCTGGAAATATGATTGAGAAAACCATCAAATGGGAGTTTGCCGTCAATCAGAATAATCTTGAATGGGTCGGAACCGACATCATGGAAACGAATGAAGTACTAAAACCATTTTCGGTGAAACGTCAAATTCGCAACCGTGGCGGAAGCATTGCCAGTTTCCGTATGGAAAGTGTGCCATCGTGGCTGACGGTGAGTCCATCAACAGGCACACTCAACCCTGGGCAAGTAGCCGATGTAACACTTACATTCCAACAAGATTTATTAATCGGTGATTATCTCGATACACTCCAAATGGTTGGTTCGAGAGGAAGAGAACCACTATTGATTGATTATCGAGTGCGTTGTCCGCAACCAAACTATGTAGTAGATAATCCTGCTCAGTATGAAGGAAGTATGAATATGGTCATTGATTTGAAAATCTTCGGAGTAAAATCAAAAGACCCATCTGATGTCGTTGTGGCAAAAATTGGTGGCCAAGTGCGTGGTGTGGGTAGAGTTCAATACTATCGAAACATTCCAACTGAAGGAACTAATCCAAGCACAGGCCTACCTGATGATTCAAACCGTTGGCTAACGTTCTTAACTATCTACGGTAATTCGTCAGATATTGACAAACCAATTGAGTTTGCTATTTGGGATGGTGATAAATGTAATGAATACGTAGAAGTCTTAGAGCAAATCTCTTACGAAGAAGGTGGTTTGGTAGGTAGTCCACTTGAGCCACAGCCAATCAATGTGCTAAATTTGGTAA
>NZ_JBMLRC010000312.1:0-17880 GCF_049241225.1 Emticicia sp. | reverse complement strand
ATTAAATCCTTTGCGTAATGTAAAAATAGCTGACCGTAATCAACGAGTGAGTGTACAATATAAAGATGGAACTGTAAAACGTGACATTAAGTATAAAAACGTAGAAGATGATGTAATTGCAGGAAAAGCAGTTTTGGTTGAGTAACAGAAATATTTTTAAGTAAATAACAAAAGCGAGATTGTCTTAAAAAGGTAATCTCGCTTTTATTTTGCCTAAAAACGAATAAAAACCCTCAAAAAGTCTCGAATTATAATCTGAGACGGCTCAAATCATCTTCTGCAACGCTCGGCTTTTGGTTTTGCCCCAACTTTGTAGCATCAAATCGCAACGAAGCGTTTGGCAAAAACTACTAACAAAATGAAAAAGCTATTTCTTACATCAATCGCATTTACTTTATTCTTTACTTCTTGCCGTAGTCTGACCTCAACTACTTATATCAAAGGCAATGATGCTTTTATTTTGGGCAATAATAAACACGGTGAGTTTTCGGTAAAACTAAGAAATGCTTCTGACAGTAATCTTGAACTTTGGAAAGCCCCAGTCAACGGCGGTCAACATTCGCCAGTAACTGTGAAGCCAAATGAAACTGTAAAAGTAAACGTAGAAAAAAATACGGCTCTAAAAATTGAAAATAAAGCTAATGAGCAAGCAACTGTTGAACTTGTGGTAAAAGGAGATACGGGCCTTTCGATGAATTACAAAAATTGATTTCTAAAACTGAAAATGCACAAAAAAATGAAAAAGCTATTACAACCTATCACGATGCCGCATTGGCTACAAGATTTTTTATTTGCTATTCCACGCATTGTGTGTGGATACCTTCTCGCTACCGATTTTGGTGCGGCAAAATTTGGCTTACCGTGGTCGCCACCCGACAATAATCTGGGTCTTTTTGAAGTGGCCTTTTGGTTTCCGAACGATGTGGCCGAGTATGGCGGAATTTTCGCACTTTTCCCAGCTTTTTTTGCTTGGATGGGAGCTTTTAGCGAAGCCGTTGGAGGATTGTTTCTTTTGTTTGGTTTCCAAACCCGTATTGCTTCGTTTTTGATTTTATGCACAATGTTGGTGGCGGTTTTTATGCAACAGTTCAACAATGGCATGTGGAATATGCTTCCTGCAATGGGTTTTATGTGGGTGAGCCTTTTTACCATGATTTTAGGCTCAGGCCGCTTCGGAATTGATTTCTTACTCTCAAAAAATACTAAGTAGTCCACGGTCCACAGTCAATAGTCCACGGTAGTATAAAGTACGGCTTATACAAAATTCAAGTGTCATTTATTTTTAATCATCTACTTACAATGAAAATATTTAAAACATTAATTATCTGCTCAATAGCTATTTATTTAACGAGTTGTGTACAAAAAACGTACGAACGAAAAGTAACATTCTTATTACACACCGAACAGCTAAAAAACATCGAAAAAGTAGGTCTTCGAGGCAAGAATCGACCACTTAGTTGGCAAAAAGACTTAGAAATGACCGCAGTCAAAAAAGATAGTCTTTACTCGGTTACGGTTACTTTTCTAACAGGTTACAAATTTGCAGAAGTGAAATTTGTGGTCAATGATGAATTTGAATTACAGGATAAAGATAATCGCCGTGTTGTTTTCAACGAAAACGGTGAAACCATTTACGAAGCAACATTCAATAAGGAACAGTAGAGCAAAATGCTATTTTGCTCAAAACAAATCAACATTTAAAACATACAAAAATGAAAAAGCTAATTTTAATTATCACACTATTTAATGTATTTTGCACCGTAAGTTTTGCACAGAAAGGCCCATTGAGAGGAACAGGGAAACTCATTTCTCGAACTTTCGATTTCAAAGACTTCGATAAAGTAACATTTGAAGATTTTGATGGAAAAATTGAGGTAGAAATCGGCAAACCTTTTTCAATAAAAGTAGATATTGACGAAAATTTAGAGCCACGACTCGAAGTACTAAAAGAAGAAGCCGAAAACCAATTAACGATTCGCTTGGCAGGGAATTACAACGGAAAACTCTATTTGGAAGATACCCGTATCAAAATCAAAGTAACAATGCCCGAAGCATCAGTAATTAAGCACCGAGGAAATACAAATGTACAAATTTCGGGCGTTTTAGGGCGATATTTCCGACTCGAAAATGATGGAAACGGTGATGTGATGCTACAAGGAAACATCGACGAGCTGGACATCAAGAAAAACGGCAATGGTAATGTAAATGCCCAAAAACTCATAGCCAAAACCGCTAAAGTAAAAAGCTACGGCAACGGCAATGTGTCGGTAAATTCACAAATTTCGCTCATTGCACACGGAACTGGCAACAACAGCGTAATGCAGTTTGGGCAAGGAAAAATCGACCCGATGTCTGGAATTATTGGTAATGGTGAAGTGCGAAAAATGTAAAAACAAGTAAAATAATGTCAAAAAATTACAAACAAGACTATCTTTAGAAAATGTCACTCTATACTACTCCGCTACAATTTGGCTATTTTTTGGCTTTACTTTTTGCCATTTTACTTTGGTATAGAGGCTGGCAAGAAGAACGTCTTTCTGATAAATTCTTAGGTTTTGTGATGTTTTTTCTGGCGATGGAAATCCAAGATTATACCTTCGGTTTTGCTGGAATCAATATCCTTTGGGAAAAGTTTGATGGTTTTCCTCGTTATTTCCATTTAGCTTTTGCTCCGACTATTTATTTTTATTTGAAAGCTCAAATCAACCGAGATTTTCGCTTTAAAGCCATCTATTTTTTGCATTATGTACCTTATTTCATCTATTTTGCTGTCAATTTTACAGTTTTCTTGCAAGGACACGAAGCTGTAAATAGTTTCAGAAGCTCAAAGTTATCTGACTTTTTAGGCTGGATAGAAACATTGGCAATTTGGACATCGTATATCTATTATTTTTATCAATCGCTACGCATTTATCGAGAATATCGTAACTGGACAGAAACACAATTCTCTGATACTGAAACAATTAGCTTTGTTTGGCTACGAAATTTTATTTATCTGATTATTGCGGGAGAAATCTTCAAATGGGCTTGGGGGTTGGCCGATAAATTACTCGGCGATTTACCATTTGAGCAAGATTGGTGGTGGCATTTGTTTACGGTGCTTATTATTTGTTATGTTGGTATAAAAGGCTATGCACAGCATCAGCCTTTACGTTTGTCTTACAGTAGTAAAAGCATTGAGCAAAGCCTTGTTATTGAAGAGGCAAATGTTCAGCCAAACGAACCAAAAGAAAATGAATATGAAGCAATGAAGCCAAAAATCGAAACACTGATGCTTCAAGAAAAATTATTTCTCGAACCCGAACTTTCGCTGAGCGATTTAGCCCAGAAACTTAAAACCAATACCTCAGTGCTTTCGGCAGCGATAAACTCAAATTTCGGTAAAAACTTCAATGACTTTGTAAACGAATACCGAGTAGAAGAATTCAAGAAACAAATAAAACTCCCCCAAAACCAAAACTACACACTTCTGGCGGTGGCTTTCGACTGCGGATTTAATTCAAAAGCAACTTTCAACCGAGCGTTTAAAAAATTTACAGGCCAATCTCCGAGTAGATTTGAAGAAGCGTAAAGTAGTCTTCGGTAGGCAGTTTTTAGTCTTCAGTTTCAAGCAGTTTTGATATTTATTTAAAAGCAAAAGAGCAGTTTTCTATGAAAAAACTGCTCTTTCTGTGTACTGTTGACTGGAAACTGTTGACAATCAATACTTCCCGTTCAACTCCCAATTATAAGTCATGTAAGATATCTTAGCACCTTTATTGGCTTTTACCTTAGCATATTTGTTCGCCCAATCAAGTACGGTCATTTTATCTTTAAAATCGCCACCGTACCAATTAAAGATGTTAGAAAGTTTGGCTTCATTGGCCGAAACCTGATTTTTGCTCGAATCATTCAAGAAATCTACGCCTTGGTCGTCGAGCTGTTGATTCAATTTTGAAGCCACAAACGCCTCATTTCTGAGCGGTGGACAAGATTTTGCGGCACAAACCAATGCAAAGTGAATACGAGGCTCATCAAAATCTTTTCTGATAATTCCATGTTCGATATTATTCAAATCCATCTTTTTTCCACCAATATTGATAAACTTCACATCCCACGGAGTATTCACGAAAGGAATCTTCACTTTGCTGCCAATGTCTTTAATGCTTTTTATCTTGTTATCTAAATTATCTAAGATAAGCTGAATCGTAAAGGCATTGTAGGCATTTATCCAATAAGCGAGCTTTTCATCTTTGCTCCATTTATCGCCTGGGGCATTGTTTTCTACCAAAGTTAGATACTTTCTCAACTCAGCTTGGTCTTTCTTGAAACCAGCATAATTAACAAATCCTTTGGCATCGACGTGTTTTTTCAAAAGTCCGTTCCATATTTCGTGACTAATCGGCTCCGCATTTGATGTTGGAGCATTTACGGCAAAACAACTACTCACCGTAAATAATAGGATACTCAAAAAAGCTGTGATTTTCATATTGTCTGTGTTTTTTGTCATTATTTGTTAAAAACTACTTTCTTACATATACGTATCTGAGCAACAAAAAGTTTGGCGTTAACAGATAATAACAAAATGGCTCTACACTCGCAAAAATATCTTATAATGATACATTGCCCGTAGAAACGCCCATTTTATACCAATTACGGCCACCGTAATCACGATTCCATAATAATGCTCACCAAATAACTGTCCCAGCCATTTGAATAGCCCCTCGGCCGTATAATACCAATCAATAAACAAGCCTGACAGATAAATCAGAATAGAATTGAGCCCGATAATTGTGAAGAAAAACGCCCAACGCTGATACTGCAAAACATCAATGATAAAATAGAAAATAGCCAACAAAATTAGGCTACAACCACCCGCATAAAGCATAAAAGAGCTGGTCCAGAGGTTTTTATTAATCGGGAAAACCAAGCCCCACATTCCACCAACGATTAAGCAAAGCAAACCACCAATCGCCAATGTTGCGGCTTTTTGAGTGGGCGTTTTGGTAGAATTATTTTTCAAGAAATTTCCTGCAAAAATTCCCAGTAAACCCGTACAAATAGCTGGAAGTGTAGAGAAAAGCCCTTCGGGGTCATGAATAACGAGGTGTAATCGGCCTGGAAGCACCGTGCGGTCAACCCACGAAGCAAAATTACCTTGAATCGTTAAATCGCCAGCCACAAAACCAGGGGCAGCACTAAATTTCATGATTAGCCAATAGCCGATTAAGATACTCACAAACCACACATACTGAAATCGTTGGCTGGCATATAGGTAAATTATACAAGCAAACATATAAGCTAAACCAATACGACCCAATACACTCGGAAAACGAATTTGGGAAAGTTCTTTTATCTGTAAACCATTGTTATAAATTACGCCCAAAAGCACCAAAATGAGTCCACGTTTGATGATTCTGAGCAAAATACTCCGACTTGCCACACCCTTCTCTATTTCTCTACCCACCGAATATGGCGTAGAAACCCCAGAAATAAATAAAAATAGCGGGAATATTAAATCATAAAATCGGAATCCGTTCCATGCAACGTGCGATAATTGAGTAGCCAACCAAACCGCTACGGGATGATGCGTGGCATGAGCTAATTCGTGAATAAAGTCTTCGCCGCCCATTATCCAAAACATATCAAAACCACGGAGGGCATCGAGCGAAAAAAGTCTTTGTTTAGTTGTAGAGGTATCCATTTAAAATTGATTAGGGGTGATATTTCAAAGATAGAAAAAATTATAGAATCATTAAAAAGAAAAGCCCGATAAAACACATTTATTTAATGCCCACCCTTGCTTCCTGGCATTCGAAAGCGAAGCAATCAAAAGAAGCGACTCTCTGACTCAGGCTCATTTTGTCTTTCATTCTCTCCTCCCCTATCACGAATAAGTATAATTTAGGTTTTCGTGTAGGTGATTTTCAAATTGCACTATTTTAATACAATTTACTTCTAAATAAAAACATTTTTTATGTTTTTATTTTACTTTTCGATGTTTTGAACTATAAGAAGAACTTTTTATAAGATTCCAATAATAGAATCGTATGAAAGAATAAATTGTATTTTTTTGTGCTAAGAATAAAATATTACATAAACCAACATAAAAATAATACAATGGGATTAGTAGGAAAAAAATATCCGCACATATCAGCAGGAGCAGTAATTAATGGCGAAGAAATCGTTGAAAACTTCAGTTTAGATCAATACCTCGGCAAAAAGTATGTGGTTTTGTTTTTCTATCCGAAAGACTTCACATTTGTTTGTCCAACCGAATTACACGCTTTCCAAGCTAAGTTAGAAGAATTCGAAAAAAGAGGTGCGGTTGTAATTGGTTGTTCAACTGATACCGAAGAAACTCACCTTGCATGGTTGAATACACCCAAAGAACACGGAGGAATTCAGGGCGTAACTTACCCAATTATCGCCGATACAGCTAAGACTATCTCTTTGAACTGCGGAGTTTTGGGTGGTGAATATGTTTTCAATAACGAAACTCGTACTTGGTCGTTTGTTGGAAATCCGGTTGCTTTCCGTGGAACATTCTTGATTGATAAAGAAGGTATCGTTCGCCACGAATCTATCAACGATTTGCCTTTGGGGCGTAATATTGATGAATACTTGCGTTTGTTAGATGCACAATTGCACGTAGAAAAATATGGTGAGGTTTGCCCTGCAAACTGGGAAGAAGGCGAAGCAGCAATGTTTGCGACTCCAGCGGGCGTAGCGAGCTATTTATCACAAAACTAATTTATTAAAGAAAATTATCATGTTAATCGAATTACAAGAAGATAACTTAGCCGATATCATTGCTCAAAATGAATCGGTAATGGTACAATATTCGGCGGTATGGTGTGGAAATTGCCGTTTGATGAAACCAAAGTTCAAGAGACTTTCGGGCGAAAACGATAACACAACTTTTGTGATTGTTGATGCCGAGAAATTTCCTGCTTCTAGAAAACTGGCTGCGGTAAATAACTTACCAACATTTGCGGGTTTCAAAGGTGGAAAACTATTGAACCAAGTTCAGACAAATAAAGAAGAACAATTAAAAGCTTTGATTGATGAAATTACCCTTAATTAGACAAATTCAGCGTACTTGCTCGGTCGAAGAAATAGAAACGGCTATCTCGGTACTTGAGAATATATCGGAAGCACCAGCTTTGAAATCAGAAGAAATTGATGTGATTGGCGAATTGATTTCAAATCTTTGTGGTGCAATGGAAGTGCATCAGATGATTGCCGATGGTATGCCTGAAAAAGACGCAGCCAATACTTTTATGAAAAAAGTTTTAGGCTCGATTGATAGATAAGTAGTCCACAGATTGTTTAGTTATAAGATGAATTATGTTTTTAATCTCGTAGCTTAAAAATAGCAAACGCCCCGAAATATTTGTTTTCGGGGCGTTTTATTTTTGTTGGTTTCGACTTCGCTCAACCAGCAATTCTTACTTTTTCGCCATTTCTTCTTCTTTTAGGCTTCTGCGTAAAATCTTACCGACATTTGTCTTAGGCAATTCGGTACGGAACTCGATGTGCTTCGGACATTTATAGGCCGTTAGATTTTCTTTGCAATGTGCCAATACTTGCTCTTTGCTCAGGCTTTCATCTTTTTTCACCACAAAAACCTTCACAGCTTCCGTTGATTTTTCGTCGGCCACGCCAATACACGCCACTTCCAAAACTCCTGGGCAAGTTGCCACCACATCTTCGATTTCGTTTGGATAAACATTAAAGCCCGAAACCAAAATCATATCTTTCTTTCTATCCACAATCTTGAAGAAACCATCGGCACTCATCACACCTACATCGCCCGTTTTGAACCACGATTTACCTTCGCTATCCACAAACGTAACTTTTGCAGTTTCATCCGGACGGTTGTAATACCCTGCCATTACTTGCGGGCCATGAGCCACGATTTCGCCAGCTTCGCCAACTTCTGCCCAAGTTTCGTCGTCTTTCAAGATTCTGACTTCAGTGCTTGGCCATGGAATTCCGATTGTACCAACACGGTTTTCACCAACAAGTGGGTTTGACGTAAGCACAGGCGATGTTTCTGATAAACCATAGCCTTCGGCGGGAAGATTTCCAGTCAATTCTTTCCAACGATTAGCCACAACTCCTTGTAGAGCCATTCCACCTGCCGAAGTAATAATCAATTTACTAAAATCAACTTCTCCGATTTTTGGGTGATTGAGCAAACCATTATACAAAGTATTCACGCCCGTAAATACGTGCGGCGGATATTTTTTCAAATCTTTGATGAATGCCTCCAAATCACGAGGATTCGTGATGAGTAAATTCATCGTACCCGTTTTTAGAGCCGTGAGAGCATTTACCGTGAGAGCATAAATATGATAGAGCGGCAGAGCAGCAACTACTACCGGTTTTTCATCAGTAATTTTATCAGTCAACACTCCTTGCCAAACATTATTGGCTTCAAGATTTGCCACGATATTTCGGTGCGTTAGCATTGCTCCTTTTGATACACCCGTTGTTCCGCCTGTGTATTGAATGAAAGCTAAGTCTGAATTATTCATCGTTGGCTTTGTCCAAGTTTGGCTGGCACCTTTGCTCACGGCATCCATGAAAGATTTTGCCGTAGGCAAACTAAAAGCAGGAACCATTTTCTTAACACTCTTCACAACAAAATTCACAATCTGCTTTTTCGGAAAGCCAAGCATATCGCCCAACTCTGTCACAAAAACGTGTTTGATGGAAGTATTTCCCAGAATTTTCTCAAGACTCGAAGCAAAGTTTGCCACTATAACAATCGCTTTTGCTCCCGAATCTTTAAACTGATGCTCCATTTCTCGTGGCGTGTAAAGCGGATTTGTATTCACGACCGTCAGGCCCGCACGCAACGCACCAAACATCGCTACTGGATATTGCAGTACATTTGGCATTTGAATCGCAATTCGGTCGCCTTTTTGCATTCCGATACTCTGAAGATAAGCTGCAAAATTTCGAGAGAGCGTATCGAGTTGTCCGTAAGTGATTTCTTTACCCATGCAGGCATAAGCCGATTTATGAGCAAATTTTTTGAAACCATCTTCCATCAATTCTAAAATCGAAGGATAAGCTTCTGGGTTTATTTCGTAAGGAACACCCTTTGGATAATATTTTAGCCAAGGATAAGTTTCAGTGGTAACAGGCATGGTTTTATAGTTTGTTTGTATTTTTCGATGTAAAAATAAGACGATTTATTGATTAGAAGAGTTTAGAGAGCAAAAAAATGTCTGATTCTCAGAATATTTAACGTGTTTCTAATCTTCGACGAGCTTTTTGGCTTAATTTTGCCAAGCATTTTGTGAAAATTCGCAAACATAAAGAGTTTTATTTCAATAAGTTAATTGTAGAAAATCCTTGAATACTTTTCCAAACGAAAATTCGGATATAAAAGTCAGTGTAATAGTTTTGACTTACAATCACGAAAAATTTATTCGCAAAACCCTCGATTCGATACTTTCGCAACAAGTTAACTTTAAATTTGAAGTAATCGTTGGCGATGATGCCTCGCCAGATTCAACCGCCGACATCATCAGAGAATACTACGCCAAATATCCCGATATTATTGTGCCGATGCTCCACGAGAAAAATCTCGGTGGATTTGGAAAAGCTAATACACTGGCCGCTTTGGCCATTGCTAAAGGAAAATACATTGCCCCGATGGATGGCGATGATTATTGGACTTCCGACCATAAACTTCAAAAATTAGCCGATTTCTTAGACCAAAACCCTGATTTTGTGGCGTGTTTTCATAATGCCGAAATCATTTTTGATGATGATTCTCACCCGAATCAGTTTGTGAATGCTCCCGACCAGAAAGAAATCGTTACGGTCGAAGATTTTATTGGTGAAGACGAAGTTTGGTTTATTGCAACTTCGGCGATTTTATTCCGCAATGGTGTGATTACACATTATCCGCAATGGTTTCATGAATCGAAAAGTGGTGATATTCCTCGCTATATTTTGTTGGGAAAAGGTGGTACGAAATTTAAATACATCAACGAAACGATGTCGGTTTACCGAAAAAATCGCAATAGCGGCATGAGTTTTACAGATGGCTATAAAGATGTTGAGTTCTTGCAAAACCGTATCGGAATGTACCGAGGAATCGACCAAGAATTAGACTATAAGTTTCACGAAACACTCAATAAAAATATTGCTCGGTACTACCGAATGATGCTTGATAGTAAGCAATTTGTGGGAAAATATTTCAAGCAAATGCCAACGGCAATAACTTACTTGAGATTGGCAAAACCAAGCCGTGAGATACAACGAGAGATTATCAGAGAATATATTTTCCCGAAATGGCTAAGTAATCTTTATAGTTTTTTTGCACTTTTACCTCATCGACTAAAAAATTAAAACTCGAAAATGCCACCAAAAGTAAGCGTTTGCGTTCCGACTTATAATCACGAGAAATATATTCGTCAAACCCTTGATGGGGCTTTGATGCAAAAAACTGATTTTGAAATTGAAATCGTCATCGGTGATGATGCCTCAACTGATAATAATCAACAAGTTATTCAAGAGTATGTTGATAAGTACCCGAAGATCTTTCAAGCATTTTTGCATAAAGAAAACCAAGGGCCAAAAGAACCAAAAGAGTTTGGTGGTAGAAATAATGTTTTAGGGCTTCTGAAAGCTTGCAAAGGCGATTACGTGGCACTTTGTGAGGGCGATGATTTTTGGACTGACCCGCTGAAACTACAAAAACAAGTAGATTTCATGGAAAAAAATAAAGATTACGCCATTTGTCACCATAATATGCGAGTGATTTATGAAGATGGTTCGCCAGAACATTTCTTCAATGACGAAAACCAAAAGACGGAGTCGAGTATTGTGGATATTTTGGAAGACCGTTGGTTTATTGCCACAGCAGCCACACTTTACAGAAATATTTTCCGTGAACGAGATTTTGTAGAATGGCACAGCCGAGCCGCAGCGGGCGATTGGGCCTTAGTGATTCAGTTGGCCGCAACAGGTAAGATTCATTACATCAACGAGCCAATGGGTGTTTACCGCAAACATCGTGGTGGCTTGAGTAATGTGCAATCTTCCACCAATTTGTATTTTCTACGAAACCGCCAACAAATGTTTACGGATATTAACGCATGGTTGGATTTTAAATACGATAGCACTATTCAGCAGACGCTGACGTCCTACGAAAAACAAATTCAAGCACTTGAAGCGATTATTTAGTAATTTTGCAAAAACTTGATTTCTTACACCCCCTCGGGGGCTTGGGGGCTTTATGAAAATAGCAATAGTTACACCTCTTTTTAATGACTGGGATTGTCTCTACAAACTCGTAGAAGACGTTCGTAAGGTGCTTTCTCCGACTCAATTTGCCGATTATCGCTTTGTTGTGGTAAACGACTGTTCGAGTTTAGAAGTTGATGCTGCAAAATTGGCGGGGCATCCCGTTGAGATTATACACCTCAACAAAAACCTCGGTCATCAGAAGTCTATTGCAATTGGGGTTTCTTACTTGAATAAAAACTCCACACAAGACTTGGTTGTAGTCATGGATGTTGATGGTGAAGATAAACCCGAACACCTACCGATTTTATTAGAAGAAGCTGTCACAGGGAAATCTAATAAAATAGTTTTTGCCCGCCGAACCAAGCGAAAAGAGAGTTTTTTCTTCAAGATTTTCTATAAAATTTACAAATACATTTTTGTCTTTCTAACGGGGAAAGTCATCAATTTTGGTAATTATTCGGTAATTCCGAAGAGTTTACTCGATAAAGTAGCCCACATTTCCGACATCTGGAATCATTATCCTGGCGGTGTAATTCGCTCTCGGTTGTTGTATAAATCAGTAGGTTTAGAACGTGGCGAAAGATACACGGGCAAATCGAAAATGAACTACACATCGTTGGTAATTCATGGTCTAAGTGCCGTAGCCGTTTATGTCGATACGGTTTCTGTCAGATTGCTAATTGCGGTTTCATTGCTTATTCTGACCGCCATTTTTGGAATTTCATTGGTTTATATTTTCAATTACCAAATTCCAATTTGGGGCTTACTCCTATTTTTTGGAATTTTGAGCCAAGCTTTTCTTAGTACATTGATATTAGTTTTTACGGTTCTTTCTTATCGTGTAAACTTCAATTTTCTTCCTGCGGTACACTTTCAGGACTATATCCAAACCGTTGAAAAAATATAAATCCAGTTTCAAGTCTCGAGCATGAATAAAAAACTCATCACATATTTGTTGATACTACTGCCAATTATTGGCTTTTATGTATTTGTTTTTCATAATGCTTTCAACATCGGTTGGAACGACGATTGGCACGGAATCGAAGGTTTTTTGGCCAGTTGGATGCAACAAGAGACTTTTTCTGAGAAAATAGCACTATTGTTTTCGCAAATGTGCGAACACAGAATCTTGTATGTTCGCCTCAGTACGCTCCTTTGTTACAATCTTTTCGGTGAAGTAAACTATAAGATTTTGATGCTCATGGGAGTGTCGTATTTACTTATTTTGCCCTTTGTTTTCTACCGAGTTTTGCGTGAAATCAATCTGAAATTAGCTTACCTGATTCCCATCATTTTTATCATTTTCAACACCCAGCCCATCGAAAACATCTTTTGGGCAATTACTTCTCTTCAACCCAATACTGTTATCATTTTTGGTCTTTGGGGATTTTCTCTTTTGCTGTTTTACAAGCAAAAATGGGCTTTTTATTTAGCAAATCTCTTATTTTTTGTGGCAATGTTTACGAACGGAAACGGAATGTTTTCTTTCGTTGCCGCCATTCCTTTGGTTTTGTACGCCCGCACTCGTAGTGAGAAACTTCAATTTTTAGGAATTGTTCTTTTCTCGTTCATTCTCTATTTCTTTGACTTTAAAAAGCCGGGCATCCGCCCCGATGTGAAGATTAATTTCACGCAATATCCACACATTATTGTAGGAGATATTTTTGCGTTTTTCGGCTCGCCGATTGACAGTACGGTTCAGTTTTATAGCACAAATCTAAAATTTGCCGTTGCGATTACGGCAGGAGTTTTGATGCTTGGTTGGGTTTTGTATCTTCTTTTTAGTTTTATCTATTTTTGGTACCTAACTAATTATAAAGGACTTACCGCCGAAAAAACGAGTAATCTGTATCAAACTATTTTAAAATACCCAAAATTCAACCTTTACTTATTATCTGCACTCATTTTTGTGGGTTTGAGCGGAGCAGCTTTTGCAGCTTCTCGTGCCAGCCAAGGCCTCGAACAAGCTTTTGCAAGCAGATACAAAACGGTTTCGTTGATTTTATTCGTGGTAGTTTATTTGAGTTTCTACAATGTAGTTCAAACCAAAAACTGGAAAAAATATTTACAGGTTTCCATAATTATCACGATTCTTTTTAGTGCCTTTTCGTATTACGAAAGTTGGGACGATGTGGAAAACCGTCGAAAATTCTTCGGAACGACGATTTTGAACTGGAAAAACAACGGTCGCTATTACTATTACGCCTTTGATAACTCCAGAAATCCTGACGACCACGCTCCTATCAACACTTATCAACGGCTTCCGATTCCTCCGTATAATTATGCGGGTTTTGTGCCTGGAATTATGAAGTACGTTAACGACATTTTGTGGATAAGTCGTGTACATTTCAAAAACTACACACCTCCTGCCGAAATCGATGATTTGAATCAATCATTATACAAAAATCAAATTGCCGCCAATGCGGGCGAGCAAGTTAAAATCAAGGAAGAGAAAAACCTTTTCCACATAACAATCAACAATGTGTTTATACCTGCCAACCGCAGATATGATGGTTACTACGCCGTCTTTAGCAACAATACTAATCGTTTGGCTTTTCATCTCGAAACAGTGGCCAATAAGTTTACGACTTTCCTTAGCACTCAACGATATTACAACAATCGCATCGACATGATTGTAGCTAAGCCAGACTTACCGATTGGAAGTTTCAATATGCAAATCGGAAAACTCGAAAATGGCCAGTTTAAAGTTTTAAAAGAAGAAGTCATAGAAATAAAGTAAGTCGATAGTCAATAGACGATGGTCGATAGTATAAAGATAAATTATAAAAAAATTGTCCCCCTTTACGGGCGGGAAGCGTAATCTTTGGGTTTATGGAAAAACTAACAATTTTAGGTGGCGGAATGACTGGCCTTGCAGCGGCCTATATCGCAGCCAAACAAGGTGTAAAAGTAACAGTAATTGAAGGAAGCGATAAATTCGGTGGACTTCTCAATACTTTTGAAATAGGTGGAAACCAACTCGAACACTATTATCACCACTTTTTCACACAAGATGCCGAGCTACGTTGGTTACTCGAAGACTTGAAAATATCGGATAAAGCTTTCTATAAAAAAACCACAATGGGGGTTTTCCGCAATGGAAAAATCTACGATTTCAATTCGCCGATTGATTTATTGAAATTCAAACCTGTAGGTTTAATCGGTAAAGTTCGTTTTGGTCTGACAAGCCTTTTCTTGGGCAAAATGGCCAAGTGGAGAGAAAACGAAGGAATTCCGACACTTGATTGGTTTTATCGTTGGGCTGGTCGTGATATTACAGATGCTCTTTGGAAACCGATGCTCAATATCAAATTTGGGCCGTATGCCAACAAAGTTCCATTGGCTTGGATGATTGGCCGAATGGCACAACGCCTAAACTCTCGCAAGGGTGGCGACGAACGCCTCGGCTATATCAACGGTAGCTGGAAAACCTTGATGGATACGCTGATTTCTCGTTTGGAGCAAATGGGCGTTGAATTAATCAAGAACGAACCAATCGAAGAGTTTAAGATAGCAAATGGCAAGGTAGAAGGCATTATTACCAAGAATATGACCATTGATGGCGGAAAGTTTCTTTTAACTATTCCATCGCTTTATTTCGATAAAATCAAAAATTGTCCACTCGATGCCAATGGCGTTGAATATTTCGGAGCAGTTTGTACGATTTTGGAATTGAAAAAATCTTTCAGCCATATTTATTGGATGAACGTTGCTGACGAAGGTTATCCTTTCGGAGGAGTAATCGAACACACAAACTTCATTCCGAAAGAAGAATACAACGGCTCGCACATTGTTTATCTTTCTCGTTATTTTGCCATGAGCGAATCTTTGGCAACCATGACCGAAGACGAAATCAAAGCCGTGATGATTCCACCATTGAAGAAAATCAACCCTGAGTTTTCGGAAGATTGGATTAAGAATGTGTTTGTTTTTAAAACCAATACGGCCGCAACGGTCTGCGATTTAAACTTCTCGAACAAGGTAACTAATTGCAAAACTGCTACCGAAAATCTCTATTTGGCAAACATGGTGCATATTTATCCCGACGAACGCAGCACCAATAATTCAATCAGAGTTGCTGCCGAAGCCTGCAAAGCAATGGGAATAAATGCAGATTCAGTACCTTACGGAGCTTCTCTTTCGGGGCAAATTGGATTTTAATGATTTTTTGAAAAATAGTTGAATAATTTTTCAACTATAAAACTTTTCATATAGCATCGGCGTTTATACATCATACGCATCCAAAAAACAAAAGTCTTGTCTGTTCTCAGACGAGACTTTTTTGTTTTCTTGCCCTCTTCTTCCTTTTTCTGCTTCAAAAAATATATCTTTGTAACTTAAAGTTTTTTACTCATCAAAAATGAAGAATAGTTGATTTTTAACAACTAACGAACTTCGACCTACTTTACAGACCAATGATTTCGATTGTTATCCCGATTTATAACGAAGAAGAAAACCTCCAAAATCTTTATACTCGCCTGACCAATGCCGCTCCATCTTGGAAAGAAGATTACGAAATTGTATTGATTGATGATGGCTCACGTGATAGTTCATTGACGATGATGCGAGTAATGGCTGAGAAGGATTCTCATGTACGGGTTATTAAACTTTCGAGAAATTTTGGTCATCAACCAGCCATTTCGGCAGGAATTCAAGAAGCTAAAGGCGATGCAATCATTATCATGGATGGTGACTTGCAAGACCCACCCGAAGAATTATACCGCTTTTTGGATAAATGGCGTGAAGGTTATGAAGTTGTATATGCAGTAAGAACAAAACGTAAGGAAGGTTTCTTAAAGAAATTGGCCTATTCGAGTTTTTATAGAATTATGGCGGCCATTTCGGACATTGAGATTCCGCTTGATTCAGGCGATTTTTGTGTCATGGATAGAAAAGTTGTGAATGTATTGGTGCATGATATGCCCGAGCAAATTCGCTTTATACGTGGTATGCGGGCGTATGCAGGTTTCAAGCAAATAGGAGTAACGTATGAGCGTGCCGAGCGTGCCGCTGGCGAAGTAAAATATACGTTCAAGAAATTAGTACAATTGGCTCTCGATGGACTTTTCGGATTTTCGAGTTTTCCGCTTCGTCTTTCTACTTATTTGGGTATTTCAATTGCCATTCCGTCACTTATTATCGGTGTTTTCTTTTTGGTTCACCGACTTTTCGGTTTTAAAGTATTTGGCCACACGCCCGAAGAAACCCCAGGATTGGCATCTTTGGCCGTTGGAATGTTCTTCTTAGGAGGAGTAATGCTGACAATGCTTGGCATTATCGGCGAATATATCAGCCGCATTTATATTGAAGTCAAAAAACGTCCGTTTTTTGTCATTGACGAAATTATTGAGAAGAAATAGAATAATTTATTTCGATGCCTGAGCGAAGCCGAAGGCTCGAAATAGATAATCAATGTGATGTTTTTCTGTATTTAAATTTGAAAAACAAAATCACTAACGAAAGAATTAGCGTAAAAGCATTTGCTGCAATTACAGGAAAAGCATTTGCTTTGATTCCGTAAACTAACCACATAAATACACCAGTTGTAAAAATCAAAAACATAGCCAACGACACATCTTTTGCTGACTTGGTTTTATAGATTTGTAATACTTGTGGTACAAAGGCAATTGTTGTGAGTATGCCTGCCAAATAACCGAGTGTTTCCATTTTTTTATTTTTTTGGTTTCACAAAAATAACGGAAAAATTATACTATTTGGTTCAAAAACGCCAATAATCACAGGTAAAACTTTAAAAAGTACAATATCTTTCAAAATAAAGTCCCCGTAATTTCAAAAAGTTACGGGGATTTCTTATTTTAATACTTGATTACTTTATTTCTCCATAAAAGCCATCACATCTTCCGAAATACCAGTATTTACAAAACCACCATCGTGGAAAAGGTTTTGCATCGTAACCATTCGAGTAAGGTCTGAGAAAAGCGTGATACAATAATCGGCACATGAATCAGCTGAAGCATTGCCCAGTGGTGAAATTTTATCGGCAAAATCAAAGAATTTATCAAAACCACCGATTCCAGAACCTGCCGATGTTTCAGTTGGTGACTGAGAAACTGTATTTACACGCACTTTTTTTAGTTTCCCATAACGATAGCCATAACTACGAGCAATCGACTCAAGCATGGCTTTTGCTTCGGCCATATCGGTATAAAATGGAAATGTGCGTTGAGCCGCCATATAGCTAAGAGCTACAACCGAACCCCACTCATTGATAGCATCGAGTTTTTCGGCAGTTTGCAAGAATTTATGAAATGATAAAGCCGAAATATCAACACTTTTCAGAAACCAATCATAGTTCAAATCTCCGTAGGCTTTTCCTTTACGAATATTGGGCGACATACCAATTGAGTGAAGAACAAAATCAACTTTTCCACCAAAATGCTCCATTGATTTTGTGTAAAGATTTTCAATATCTTCAACTGAAGTAGCATCAGCCGCAATAATTGGTGCTTCGCAAATCTCAGCCAGTTTATTAATTTCGCCCATACGCATTGCTATTGGAGCATTGGTCAAAACTATCCTTGCTCCCTCTTCGTGTGCTTTTAAAGCAACTTTCCAAGCAATTGATTTTTCGTTTAATGCACCAGAAATGATGCCTGTTTTACCTTT
>NZ_JBMLRC010000311.1:0-2748 GCF_049241225.1 Emticicia sp. | reverse complement strand
TAATTGCTACAACCTTGAATAAAGGCTTGGAAAACTGTTCCGTTGGCGGCTTCAAAGGTTGTTCCGCCCCCACTATTACTTGGTTTCAATTCTACCGATTTTCCTGCTTTCATGGTTACGTTGGCGTTGCCTGTAATTTTATTACTTGCAGTTATGGTTTCGGCGGCTTGGAAATTCGTTGTGCCAGTAGTTTTATCATCAGCCGTACTAATCAAAACCAAGGTTGTAGGGCAAGGAGTGCCGTTTTGATTGATTTTTGTGGTAAAAAAGCCACGCCCGTGGGTAGCTACCGCAACCGTATTATCAGATGCACGGAAGCGGAGCATATCACATCTCACGTTGGCTAAAGCTGCATTGGTTGGAGCCCACTGTGGGTTGGCGGCCGTAATATCGCTCGTTGACCAAACTCCCAACTCAGTCGCTAACAAAACTTGTTTGGTATCCACAGGATTCACCAAAACGTATCGAATCGGAACATTAGGTAAACCATGCCCCGTTTCGTCTTTCGATGTCCAGTTTGTGCCACCATCAGTGGTATAGAAAACCGACTTGATATTATAATTAGATTTTGCTACTACAATGGTATTTTCGGTTGTGCCAAAGTCAATTGATGATACATAGCCTGTTGAGGTATTGGCGTTGTCCATAATTAGTGTAAGAGCTACATTTTGGTCGCCAGTGGCAGGAATCCCCGTAGCTTTATAAACTTTTCCGTCGCTTGTACCTAAAAACAATGAACCTGCCGTTTTTCCGAGTTTAATGACCGATGGTTTAATATCGGTGTTTAATGTCAGAATCGAACTTACACTGGTGTAGTTTGGAGCGGTGCCGCTAATGGTATATCTGATAATCTGTGCTTGATTTGGTTCTCCTGCCAGATAATAATTTACATAAAGTGTATTATTAGGCGAGTCATAATCTGATTGATTAATAAATTCACCTCTCGAACCACTCGTAGGTGTGAGGTCTATGCTGGCAGTGTTGGCTGGGCCACTTGGGTGAATCTGATACGTGACGTTGGTGTAAGACGAAATCAAGAGGTTGACGTCTTCTTGGTCGATATAATTTAAACCACCATCACCACCTCTTATTTCGAAGCCAGAGCCTTGTGTGCCATAGGTCGAATTGACAATCTGAGTACCATTATCTTGAGCTCCACCCATGATTAAACCACTATTAGCGGCACCTGCAATGGCCACCGAGTAAAATTGGGTAACGTTGTATCCCTTGGTGCGTCGTTGGAAATTCGGTTCGGTTACGTTCGGGTCGCCCCAATCTGCCGAATAAAATACACCACCATCATTGCCAAATACAGCTTCATTCGGAAAACCAGGTCGAGCCGCAAAGGCATGGTTATCAACAAAAAACTTATTGACAGGAGGATAAAAATAATTGCTGCCGAGTTCGTGTTTCCAAGCTGGGTTGCCTGTTCCACCCGTGTACGAGATACCCACGGTCGTTCCGCCTGCGTAAATCGTATTTACATCGGTTGGTTTTATCCCTAAAATCAGGTTATAGTCGGCTTGTTTTCCTGTAAATGGTGGCTTTGGGTTAGCGTTGCTGCTTACATCCAATGGCACAACAACATCTGTCCAGTTTGCACCTGCATCTACACTTTTCTTGAAAAACCTTACGCCTTGAGCATCGCTCGAGGCTGCAATTACATAGAGTGTTTGGTTGGCACCACTTGTATTTGGAGCAAGTACCATATCAACTCTACCTTTGGTTGCGGTGTGAGTTGGTGTGATAAGTGTAAATGCCGTTATGTTAGCATCGGTTGACTTGTAGATTTTTGGAGCAAAACCACCACCTTCTCCAACATATAAAATACCGTCAGTGCCAAGTTCAATATCGGTTATTCGGTTTGGGTTTTCGGTTGGAGGTGCATTGGTGCCAGTAAGTGTAGCCCAAGTGGCTCCGCCATCGGTTGAGCGAATAACACCCCAGTAATTGACGGCATATACGTGGCCTTGTGCGTTGACCACTATTTTCTCGACTGTTCGCCAGCCAGCTGCATCATTGCTATTTACGTAATCAGGAATCGTAGAAGCGAGTCTGGCCCAAGTAGTGCCACCATTGGTGGTTTTCCAGATACCACCGCCACCAGTGCCACTTTCACCACTATTACCCACATTGCCAGATGAGCTTCGTTCGCCAGTTCCAACATACATCACTTGCGTATTGCTTGGGTCGTAGGCAATTGTTCCGATGGCAATATTATCCCAAAAGTCATCAACTTTTACCCAAGATGTATTTACATCAGTAATATCATTATTATACCACAAACCACCCGATACACCGCCAGCCCAAACTTTCTTTTTGGTGGCATCGTTGGGGTCCCACATTAAGGCACGAGTACGGCCTCCGACCGTGTTAGGGCCTCTTTCTGCCCAAGTTACATTTGGTACTGGAGCCATGAGTTTTATCATTTTCGACATGATATTTCTGGCTTTTTCGAGTTCATCTCTTGGTATTGTCCCTGTTTTTGGGTCTTTGGTCATGTTATACTCAAATCTGGCTCTTGCTTCGGGGTCTTCTTTTTCCTGTTTGGCTCGTTGGGCATTAGCCAAAAACGAAACCAACAAGAGGATAGCGTAGAGAATTCGGTTGTTTTTCATTATTAATGACTTTAAGTGAGAAGGTAAAGGTTCAGTAAAAAATTAGGGTACAAACTAACTACGATTTTCAAAAATTTTGTTAATAAATAACGAAATTTTATCCATTGGTAAATCGTAAGCAGGTGTATTC
>NZ_JBMLRC010000310.1:0-1618 GCF_049241225.1 Emticicia sp. | reverse complement strand
TAAATAGTCTTTTCAAGTTGTTTTCATATTGTCCCCCTGCATCAATTCTTGTTATGTCATCAAGTCCAAGTAAAATAAATTTTCTATCCAACGTAGATTTAGTTCCAAATTCGTGAATTACAATTGAGGTATCGTCCATTTCGTGAATTTGTCCAATGAAGCAAATATTTTTGTCTATGTCTTCAATATGAACCGTCAAGTGATTAAATGTTCTGTTTACACTTGCTAAAATACTCTGAATGGAAGTCAGGTCAATATTTATTTTACCTGTTTGGCGTTTTGAAGTGTCTATGAGTTTTGAAACACTTTCTATGTCATTACCAGACCATCTAATTCTTGAAATATTGTGTCGTAAGAAAATAGTCAAGCCGTCATAATTACATTCATCGTCAAACGTTTCAATCAGTAAATAATTCTCATTATAGTCAACTACAAATCCATAGTCTGACTCGTCATAAGTGTCAGTATAGAAGTCAGCTAAAATTTGTTCATTTTTCAGCTTCTCTAAATATTTTGTCTTTAATTCCATATTTAATTTATTGTCTGTAGCTTTAGCTCGTTTATAATTACCCATAACAATTGTGCAACCACCACAATCTTAGTACTGAATACTTTTCGCAACTTCCCCCAATTCAACTTCAATCCAATCTTCTTTCGTTTTATTCATCATTTGTATTAAAAATTACCGCCAATTGTTCGGCACTTGGTAGGTTTTGGGCAATTTCCTTGGGTAGCTGCGAGTAAGTGTAAGTGGCTACGCCCATCGGTTTGTTTACAATTTCCAGTGCGTATTCTACCGTAAGCTGGCTTTTGGTTTTGCATAGCAGTATGCCAATGCTGGGGTTATCTTCGGGGTATTTGACGGTTTTGTCGAGTAAGTGCAAATACCAATTGAGTTGTTGGCTGTATTCGGGTTTAAACTCGTTTACTTTCAGTTCTATGGCAATCATTGATTTTAATTTGCGGTGATAAAACAGTAAGTCCACAAAGTACTCTTTATCATCGAGTTCCAAACGAAATTGCTGTCCCATAAAGGCAAAATCACTTCCAAACTGCCCGAGCATTTTGGTGATATTCGCCACTAGGGCGTTTTGGAGTTGCCTTTCGGTGTGGTGGTCGGGCAGGTTCAAAAAAGAAAGGTCATATTCGTCCTTAAACTGTAGGTGATATGCCGTTATCTCCTGAGCACTCAGCGTTTTATCAAAGTTGCTTTGAAACTGTTGGTAATTGGCATACAGGTCAAACCTAATTTTTTCCTCTAGTATGCTTCTGCTCCAAGCCTCTGTCTGAGCTTTTTCTAAATAAAATGTACGTTCGGCTTTATCTTTTATCTTGCTGAAAATCAAAGAGGTATGCCCCCAATGCAATTTCGCCACAAGCTGTGGCGAAATTGCATTGGTTTGCATTTCTTCATACACCAATTTCATTCGGTGCAAGTTTCTTTCAGAAAAACCCTTTACCCCATTAAACTCCGCTTGCAGGTCTTTGGAGAGTTGTTGGATAACAGAAGTACCCCAGCCTGTTTTTGTTTTTTCGGAGATAGTTTTGCCAATATCCAAATACGCCAAAATCATCTCCGAATTTACGGCACTATAGCTGTTGTATTGTGCTTGTAAGA
>NZ_JBMLRC010000309.1:24285-29558 GCF_049241225.1 Emticicia sp. | reverse complement strand
AAAAGTATCTCCCAAACACGAAAAAATCAACGAAACCAACATCGTTTTATCGGAAGTATTTATGTTTTGTTTTACTTTTTGAAAGTAGAAAAAAAACAAGGAAATCATCAATAATGGCTTTGATACATAGTTGAGCCATTCGATGTCCAGAATGCCCGAAGCGATATTGACAAAGCCCAAGGCAAAATAAAAAATGGTTTCGTTACGAGTCATGATTGCTTGCGTTTAGTTGTATTCCGATTGCTTCGGCTAAAATGATGGCTTTTTCCATAGGCTTGTAGTCAACATTGGCCAGAATATCAGTTGGGCGATGAATATTTGGCATTCGACCATTTTTATCAAGTGCTGCCAGCGTCACCGATGGAATTCCTGCTCGCTGAAACCAAACCGAATCGAAATCTGCTGTGTGCCAAGCTCCAGTTTTTACTTCTTTTAGTGAAGCAGTTTTGGCCGTAACTTCTTTGGCCGTTTTTACCAATTCATTGTCATACACAATCGTTGACCAGCTACCCGTTTGGGTAATAATTTTCAAATCTCCACTACCGAGTGTATCGAAGTTTATCAGATAAGTTTCTTTCGTAAACTCCTGATAATGAGCTTTCATATATGCTCTTGCTCCAATCATCCCTACTTCTTCTGCTCCCGTTATCACCAGTTCAATATCAAGATTTTGTAGGTTTTTGTTCCAAAGTTTTTGTGCCGTTTCGATGGCTGCCGCTACGCCCGTTGCGTTATCAGAAGCTCCGTTTGAATAGCCCAATCTGAAAAAATCAATCGTGGCCGTGATGCCTTGAATGATAAAATAAAGAGCCAAAATATTAGAAACTAAAAGCAGGAAATCGTTGGGTATCAGAAACTGCGAAATGGCCAAAAACTGAGCTACCATCATCAGAATTAAACTCATTTTGAGCGATTTACGGAAATTACCAACCATTTCGGGGCGATAAAGCAACGAAATAGGAGCGGTATCCCAATGAGCCATCAAAATCAGTTTCTTTGCTTTCGGAGAAGCATTTTTATCTTTAATAACAAGATTGTGAGACTTGACCAAAGGAGGGAAATTCGTTACGGGCGAAGCGTACCAGTTGAAATACAACATGGCCATCGTCACGAAAACAAAGGTAATTACCAATCCTAAAATCGAAGAAAAATTCAAGCATATCAAACCTGCTGAAAGCCCCAAAATCAACCACCAAACTACCGAAATATAAGTTTTTGGTGTTCGGAAAGATTCTCGACTAACTTGCTGATTGACAAATAGTTGTGTCAAAAAATCAAGTACGGGTGCTTCGTTTTCGGTAGCAACCCCTCGATTTGGGAAAGATGCGAGTTTTTCAACGATTTGTTTAGGTGTCATAGGGTTTTGTTGTAAAATATATGGTTACAAAAATTAGTTTAACCTCACCCTTCCTTTCCCTCTCCGATTGGAGCGGCCGTCGCTCGGAGGGAGGGACACGATAACAAAATCACTAATTTTTAATGACAATCTATTAAACGTAAATACTTAGGTTATTACAAATCTTACTTATTCACCATCAAAAAACGCCTCAATTTCTCTCCAAGTCTTGAAGCGTTGGTAGCCTTCGAGTTTTTGGTTATGAATCGCATCAAATAATAATGCTTTTCCCTTAAATGTGCTGAGGTTTTTTTCGTGGTCATCAATCAGATAATCGGCCGAAATAATGCTTTTATCACCACAAAGTACAATGTTTTTCCAAGAAATAAACGGAAAATGCTCTTCCAACCACTCAACTTTTTCTTTCAACGAATTCGGAAACTCAACCGCCGCCGAAACAATAAAAATCTCGAATCTATCATGAAGTTTCTTGATTACCTCAACCGCATCGGGCATTACTTCGAGCGTTCTAAAAAAATTGGGTTTAAATATTTCTTCTCTAACTACATGATAATTTTCTTCAGCCAAAACATCATAATATCCTTTATCGATGAAATGATATTCTTGAAAATCTGTTCCAATTAATCGGTTATAAATGTCTAAAATTTTCTTTCCTGCGGCCGCCATTACATCGTCCATGTCAATCGCAATACGTTTTTTTGTCATAATTTTCTCGAAGTTTGTTTTTTTGCTAAGATACTTGATTCCAGCAAGGCAGGCAAGTATAGAGTTATGGAAGTATGAATAAAAACAGGTAGAAATGCCCGTTTTTACGCCATCGCTATTTGATAGTTTTGTAGCATTATATGAATCGTTTTTTGAATATCTTCTAATCTGCTGATTATAAGTCATTTACTGACGATGCGTATTTTATTTCTCAAAAAACTTTATTGCTATGAAAACTATCAAACACTTACTTGGCCTATTATTGATTTCGGGAGTTGCTTATGCACAACAACCCAAACCACCTACCAAAGAAACTATCAAAAAGAACGAAGCGGTACTTACACAATTACCCTTCAATGATACGACTTCATTTACCAATGCCGAGCGTGGTTTTATTGCCACAGTTCCGAATCTGGTGATTACAAAAGAGGGAGGTGCTCCTGTTTGGAACATGGAGCAGTATAATTTTATGAATACTACCACTGCACCACCGAGCGTAAACCCAAGTTTGTGGCGACAAGAACGACTAAACAATAAATATGGATTGTATAAAGTAGTCGATGGTATTTATCAAGTAAGGGGTTACGATATGTCGAACCTGACGATTATTGAAGGAAAAACAGGCCTTATCTTAGTTGACCCACTCGTTTCGGCCGAAACAGCCAAAGCAGCATTAAACCTTTATTACGCTCATAGACCTAAAAAAGCAGTGAAGGCTGTGATTTGTACGCACAGCCACGTTGACCATTATGGTGGAATTTTGGGCGTAACGACCGCCGAAGATGTAAATAGTGGCAAAGTGCTGATTTATGTCCCGCAAGATTTTTTAGAAGAAGCCGTCAGCGAAAATGTGTATGCAGGTAATGCGATGTCTCGTCGAGCTCAATATATGTATGGTATTTTCTTGAAAAAAGATAAAGAAGGACAAGTCGGTGTAGGTCTCGGAAAAGGTTCTTCGACTGGTAGCGTTGGAATTTTGAATGCTGCAAATGATTCGACGATTATCAAGCAAACAGGCGAAACACACATGATTGATGGACTCAAATTTGTGTTTCAGATGGCACCACATACCGAAGCACCAGCCGAAATGTTATTCCACATTCCAGCCTATAAAGCACTATGTTCGGCCGAAGATGCCACTCAAGTTTTGCATAATCTTTATACATTGCGTGGAGCTCAAGTACGTAGTTCGCAGTCGTGGTGGCAAGCCATCAACGAAACCATCAATTTGTTTGGCGATAGTACCGAAGTAGTTTTTGCTTCGCATCACTGGCCAACTTGGGGCAAAACCAACGTGAATACTTTCTTGAAAAGCCAACGAGATTTATACAAATATATGCACGACCAAGTGCTAAATTTGGCCAATAAAGGCTACACTATGCTCGAAATTGGCGAAAAAATGAAATTACCAAAATCGCTCGACCAGCAATGGTATAATCGTGGCTATTATGGCAGTGTCAATCACGATGCCAAGGCCGTTTATCAATATTATTTGGGTTTTTATAGCGGAAATCCTGCCGATTTATACCAACTTCCACCGCGAGAGGCCGCCATCAAAAACGTAGAATATATGGGTGGAGCTGCTGCAATTATCGCCAAAGCAAAATTAGATTTTGCCAACGGAAATTATCGTTGGGTAGCTCAAGTTATGAATCAGGTAGTTTATGCCGATTCGACCAACATCGTAGCCAAAAATCTCGAAGCTGATGCTTTAGAACAACTGGGTTATCAGACTGAAAATGCTACATGGCGAAATAATTTCTTGATGGGTGCTTACGAACTCCGAAATGGTGTGAGAAAAGGCTTGAAGTCATCGACCGTAAGCCCAGCAACTCTTGCAGGAATGACCGTCGATATGCTATTCGATATGATGGGTATTCAGCTCAATGCCGCAAAGGCCGATGGAATAAACTATACTTTCAATTATGTAATTGGTAATGGCGAGAAAACAGAAAACTATATTTTATATCTGACTAATAGTGTTTTGATTTATGAAGATAATAAACTCGCTCCTTCGCCTGATGCTACAATTACGATGGAAAGAAGCACATGGAATAATATTTTGGCTGGAGGCTCGACATTTGAGGCGGAAATTAAGAGCGGAAAAGTAGTTGTGAGTAATGGAGAGGAGGGAAAGACTAAGTTTTTGTATATGATGAGTATGCAGGAAAGCTTCCCGCTGATGTTCAATATCGTAACCCCAAGATAAAGTGAAGCGAAGTTCCACTTCGCCGTCAGAAAAAAAGCCAATCAGATTTTCAACTGATTGGCTTCTCTATTTTTATTGAACCGTAACATTAAAATCGATATTTATGTCATCACTACCAGGTGTTGGTGTGCCATTTTTTGTGGCTTTTCCGTTGACTGGTGGCTGGTGGCGTAACTGAACTTTCAATTTTCCTGTTCCTGCTGCATTTGTTCTGGCAGTTCCAGTTAAGCCGATTCCAAAATTATTTACATCTTTATCGCCATAAGTATAAGTGAGCAAACTGCTTGGTGTAGGCGTGTACACAAATAGGTGTTCGTCGCTTTCTTCTTTTACTTCATTAGTAATATTTCCCACTGGAGACTTTGACTCATCCAAAACCTCTACTGTCAAAGTATAAGTTGTATTTGGTTTTAGGCTAATGGCATCAATGGTCGGGGCTTTTCCACCGTCGCCATCGGGGTCAGAATACTTAAACGATTGGGTGGTACCGCCGCTGGTAAAATTCAATTTTACCGTCGTAATTAATTCATTTTCTTCTTCGGCATCTACTTCTTCATCTTTACAACTTACCGTAAAAAGTGTAGCACTGAGCAGTAAGCTGAGTAGAGCAATGTGTCTTTGGTTTCTTTTAGTTGCCATGAGATATGGGTTTATGAAATGTTATTACTTTTGCATTGATGTTGCAAATATATATCACAAACTTCTCTGATGCAATATTGTTGCAAATATTTTAAAAAGAATATTTAGCACGAAGTACAATATTTCGACCAATTTCATCGGCAAAATAGCGGAAGCGGTTGAGATAATCTCGGTAGGTAGTATTGAATAAGTTGCTGATAGTCAATGAAATATTGAGCGATTGCTTGGTATTTATTGCAAATTGTTGACTTGCCGAAGCACTCCAAAGCGAGTAAGCGGCTGGAGGAGGAGCGAAGTCTCCGCCGTATTCGGTAAAGATAATTTCAGAACTTGGAATATCGGAGAAAATGATTTTAGTAGGAA
>NZ_JBMLRC010000309.1:22854-24185 GCF_049241225.1 Emticicia sp. | reverse complement strand
ACTTCTGGTACAAGACTTTCATCGCCACGCTCAAAACTTGCTGCTCCGTGATGCACACCGTCGCTGTAAAGTTCATTAACCGTTGCTGCTCGCCATGCTGAACTGGCATTGGCCATAAAATTCCAACGGGCATTTGGTCGGTAATTTGCTCCGAGTGTACCCGTAAAGTTCTGATTATTTTGCGTATCATTTACCACGCTTCGCTCGCCACGAGGAATCCTGTAAACATTCAGATTTCGGATGTCGTATCTAAAACCACTTTCTATTTCCCAATTATTCCGCACTATTCGCTCAATCAAGAAAAGCCCAGTTGTAAAATTTTTAAAATTCGGAATTAAAACCGTTGAAGAACGTGGCTCGGTGAGTGTGCCTGTGGTAAGATTTTCTTGATAAAGACTATTTAGACCAATCGAACCTGTCAATAATTTCAAGAAAGGTTTGTGTTCAAAAATCAGCTCGCTTGAATATGTCGTCAGTTTAAAAAGCTGCGTAAGGTTTCTATCGCCACGCAAAATATCTACTTCTTTACGGAAATCGTACTGTCTTCCAAGTGTCAGGGAAAGCACACCAAAACGATTTTTTAGGGTATTTTTTACCTTCAATAAATTATGCTGAACATCTTGGTAGGGGCGGTCGATGGCGTAAGTAAATTTTTCTGGCGTATAAATCGGCAGCGGAGTACCACGTTTGATTGCTTCAATCAAATCAGAAACATTACCAATGTGCGAACCCGAGAATACCGCTATTTTTGTATTAAACTGACTAAAGAAAATTTCACTTATCCAGTTTTTTCTTTTATAATCTACTGATAATGAATAGTTTATTTCTTGAATTCCAGTATTTGCCAATCTATAATTGGGTGTTGAAATATCTCCACCACGTTTATAAGTTCCTTGAATTCTATACCCAATCGAGTACGGAATTTGAGAAGTTTTACCAAGTTTTCGTACTCCACCTTGCAAAATTCCAGCATTAGCAGTTTGATTTCCATTCGTGAAATAAACACTATTAATTTCGCCACCGATGGTTGTTGAATCGGGTAGGGCCTCGGGTTCTAGCATGATTACACCCGCAATGGCATCTGAGCCGTAGCGTACGCCCGCTGCACCTTTCAAGACCGTAATTTTTTTAGCCACAAAAGGGTCAATTTCGGGAGCGTGTTCGCTACCCCATTGTTGGCCTTCTTGTCTTACGCCATTATTCATTATCAAAACCCGATTCGAGTGCATTCCGTGAATCACGGGTTTTGTAATCGAACTGCCTGTTTGTAAGGTAGTTACACCCGAAATTTGTTTCAGGGCTTCGCCCAACGATTGCCCACGAGTTTGGTC
>NZ_JBMLRC010000309.1:19553-22754 GCF_049241225.1 Emticicia sp. | reverse complement strand
ACTGATAAATGCAACGATATTGCAAATGTAATAAAAAATCCCCGTTGAATGGTTCAACGAGGATTTTTTATATGTTTCAAAAGGAAGACTTCGCTCAAAGCGAAGTCTTCCTTAAACTACTCCGCTACTCTCGAATAATATTTATTATAGATTGCTTCGTAGCGTTTTGCTGCGGCTTCTTGGTTATTTCGGCTACAAATATTGGCAATCACCTGTAAATTACGAAGGTTGATTTGCAAATAATCTTGGATATTATCAGGCATCCATTCAGCACTTTTCTGACCTGCTTTCTGAGTAAAGTACGCCAAGTTTCCATCGGCACGCTTTGTGATTGTTTCGGCAATTTCCATTGCTTTTTTGCTATCACCTACTTCAAAGTAATACATTACGTAGTTGGTGCAAAGTTGGTCGTAAGGAATCACGTTATCGGGCAATACTTTATTGGCATAATCAAGCACCTCTTTGGCTTTGGTTTTCTTTTCTTCTCTAACCAATTGGTCTGCCAAACGCAAGAACGCCAAACGAGCCGTGATGATTGGCACTTTCAAGTAAGTTTCCGAATCATAATATACATTCGGGTTATCCATTCCTCTCCAAGCCATTTTCTTCAACATATTGTCATACATGATGTCAGTATTCGCAAAACCATCATCACCTTGGCTTACTTTGATTGGCAATAAACGGTAAGCGTAACCTTCCAACTGCATATAATCTTTCAGATTCAAATAGTTGTCGTTGGCAAGCGTTCCTGCAAAATAAATTGGACGTTTCCAGTTATTCTGAGCAATCATTTCGAGCTGCATCAAATCGTTTTTCAACAAATCACGTTTGCCGATATTCCATGTGATTTGACCAGTCAAATATGGCTCAAATTGTTTTGGAACAAAACCCATTTTTTTCACTGCCTCCACATCATAATTCAAGAAAAGGCTATCTGATGGCAAAGAGTTGATGCTCTCGCCAGTTGTCAAAGGAATCTGAATCGCTGGGTCGTTTTTCTTTACCAATTCCAAATAATCTTTCAAGTTGATTGGGTCGCTTAGACGCTCAACGAAAGGAATTTGGTCGTTTACACCACTCAATAATTGGTCGGTCGTAAATGTAATCGGCAATGCTTCCGATTGGTAAGTTTTGCGTTTCATTTGCTCGCAATACCAGTCAGTACCTAACAAGCTCAGGTTACACACACGCACGTCCGTACGGAAACCTTCAACTTCCTGCACATACCAAAGTGGGAAAGTATCGTTATCACCACCCGTAAACAAGATTGCGTTTGGAGCACATGAATTCAATAAGTTTTTAGCAAAATCTACTTGGTGGTAGCGGCCTGAGCGGTCGTGTCCTTTCCAAGTTTGAGGAAGCATAATCAACGGAACCGCCAAACCTAAAACTGTGGCTCCAACTGCTCTTGCTTGTGAATTTTTGATGAATTTCAATACATAATCAAATAAACCCATTACGCCAATACCAACCCAAATCGCCCAAATATAGAACGAACCAACGTAGATATAGTCACGCTCACGAGGCTCAACTGGCGGTGAATTGAGGTAAACAACCAAGCCAACGCCCGTAAGTAAGAATAAAAGGAACATAACGAGTGCATCACGCTCACGACGGAAATAATGATACAACAAGCCCAAAATACCTAAGATTACTGGTAAACCGAAGAAGTTTGTACGTCCACGGTTTTCTTTGATAGCTGGCGGCAAATTGTCTTTCGATTCCAAAATATTGGTTGGGCCAGCACCTTCAATATCGCTCGAACGTCCCCAGAAATTCCACGCAAAATATCTCCAATACATGTAACCCATTTGGCGTTTCATCATGTAGCCAATGTTGGTGAAAAGCGTAGGCTTTTGGCCTTCGGCAAGACCCATTTCTTTGCGGTAAAGTTGTTGATGCTCCGAACTCCACATACGTGGCAAAAGGCTTTCGCTATTTGGTCCCCAGATGTAGTTTGGCTTGTAGTCATAAACTTCATATTTGTCTTTACCCATTTTATAAATAGGCTCGCCATTTTCGATTGATTCGAGTTTTCCTGTGAAAACTGGGCCATAAAGTAGCGGACGGCTACCGTATTGCTCACGTTTCAAATACGAAACGTAGTTCAGCACATTGCTCGGATTATTCTCATTGATTGGCGGATTATAGTTTGAACGAATCAATGCTATGGTGTAAGAAGAATAACCAATCAAAACAAAAGCGAATGAAATCAATGCCGTGTTGGCAATGACCATACCTCTTTTTTGCGTGTAGAAAATTCCGTAGGCGAGTCCGCCAACGAGCAAGATTACGAAGAAAATAATACCCGAACTAAACGGCATTCCGAAGGTATTCACGAATAGTTTTTCAAACGTAAAACCAAGTGATGGGAAACCCGTAATAACACCCACGTTTACCACACCTAAAACTACCAAACCAACTAAGAAAGCGATAATGCCGCCTTTCCAAGTGATTTTCTTGGCTTTTTTGTAATAATATACTAAACCGAGAGCGGGAATCGTAACGAGGTTGAGCAAGTGAACTCCGATAGAAAGGCCCACTAAATAGGCAGTAAATATCAAGAAACGATTCGCTTGAGCTTCATCTTCGATGTTTTCCCAACGAAATGCCGCCCAAATTACGATAGCCGTAAAGAACGATGACATTCCGTAAACCTCAGCTTCAACGGCCGAAAACCAAAAAGAATCAGAAAAAGCATACACCAACGAACCAACGGCACTTGCACCAAGTACCAAGATAATTTCGGTTGTGTTGAGGTCGTCGCCCTTTTTACCAAAAACCTTACGAGCCAAAAGCGAGATTGTCCAAAACATAAATAGGATAGTAAACGCCGAAGCAATTACCGAAACCATATTTACCATCAGAGCCACTTTCGTGACGTCGCCACCCGCAAGGAGTGAAGCCATGCGGCCGATAAGTAAGAAAAGAGGAGCCCCAGCCGGGTGTGGAACTTGTAGTTTGTAAGAACAAGCGATGAACTCGCCGCAGTCCCAAAAACTGGCGGTTGGCTCAACGGTGAGCGTATAAGTAAGGAGTGCAACGGCAAAAATCGCCCATCCGACGATATTGTTTAGCCTTGTGAAATTGTTCATTTTTTGAGATTAGTGAATAAATATTCTCTTGATGACCCAAAATTAGGGAATTTGCAGGATAATCAGGCAGAAAAGAAACTTAAATTATCTTAAAATAAGGAAAAAT
>NZ_JBMLRC010000309.1:17691-19453 GCF_049241225.1 Emticicia sp. | reverse complement strand
TTGCAGGATAATCAGGCAGAAAAGAAACTTAAATTATCTTAAAATAAGGAAAAATGATGAAAATGCAAATACGGAATTAAGCAAAAAAATGAAAAAAGTAATGATTATGTCCGAAAACTCCTTCACGATTTTTGTTTTTGCATAAATCTCCTAATTCCGAAAATCAATAATAAACCAAAGACCAAATATAGTGCCGATGTTGCACTGATTGAAGCACTCATACCGTATTTTGTGCTGGCGTAAGCAATGGCAATCGGAGCGATTCCACCACCAAACCAGCCGATTGAGTTCATAAAACCAACGGCAGTTGCACGGTTTTTGGGTTTTACGACATCGTGCAGCGATGCCCAAATATTGGCATCATAAAGCCCTTTGAAATAGCCAAAACCTATGAGAGCAATAATCAAAATCGGTATTGAGAGTGTCCAGCCTGCCAAGAAGATAAATGGTACGCCCATTATCAAACCAATACTTTGGGCCATCATACGGCCGCCTCGGTAGGTTTTTACTAATTTATCAGCTAAAAATCCGCCCGAAATAACTCCCAAAACCGATGCCATTTGCAAATAGAAGGTAGCGTTTAGCCCCGCCATCGAAAGGCTCATATTGAATTTATTGTAGAGAAACGAAGGCATCCAAGTCAAGAAAATACTGGCCACGAAATTTGCTCCGACAAAAACTGCCACCAAAATCCAAACCATTGGTTGCTTGAAAACTTGCTTGATGCTATCAAAAATATTGCCTTGTTTCAAGTCAAGCAATACGTGCGAGCCGTCTTCAATTTCTTCATATACTTCGGCTTGTCCACGAACGGGTTCTTTCAGAAAACCCAGCAAAACAACTCCCAAAAGCACGCCAAGCCCACCGAAAAGATAAAAACTTGTGTGCCAACCATAGTATTGTCCCATGAAGCCCGCAACCGTTCCGCCCGCAATCGTACCTGCATAAACACTTGATTGGTGAAACGACATCGCTTTCGAGCGGGTTTCTTTGCTATGATAATCGCTCAGCAGCGACATAGACGCAGGAAAATAAAAGGCTTCGCCAAAACCTTCTAAGGCTCGGCAAATAACTAAATGAATATAATCAGTAGAAAGTGCAGTTCCGATTGTAACAAGCGACCAAAAAATAAGTCCACCGATGATGAGAGTTTTACGCTGAAATCTATCGCCAACAATGCCTGCTATTGCTCCGAAACCAGCATAAACCCACATGAAGGCTGCTCCAACTATGCCAAGCTGAACATCGCTCAGACCCATTTCTTGTTTCAACAATGGAAATACTGAAAAGATAGCTTGGCGGTCGGCGTAGTTGAAGAAACATACGAACCATAACATAAAAACAACCCACCATTTGTAGTTTTTGCTCATGTAGTTTTCATTAATTTCTGCAAAATACTTTGAAAAATTTTATGCTGAAACTATTTGTTGTTTTTCGGGTAAAAAATTTGATAATTTAAAGATGAAGTTGCTTGAAAAGTAATTTATAAATTGAGAGATAAATACTGTCAACTAATCCTCAGTCTTACTTTTTTTTGAAAAAAAGTAACAAAAAAACACGAATCATACAATCACCTCTTGAAAAATTTGGTAAGAGTTGAAAAGAACTTTACATTTATTTGAACCAAATTTTTCAAACGGCGTGTATGATTCATTTAAGGTAGGTATTTAGTAATTTTACTTTTCATAGTCGGATATTTCAGACATAAAAAAAACGGTTTGAAGAATGTTCTCCAAACCGTTTTTATGTTCATTTTCTGAAA
>NZ_JBMLRC010000309.1:4493-17591 GCF_049241225.1 Emticicia sp. | reverse complement strand
AAAAAAACGGTTTGAAGAATGTTCTCCAAACCGTTTTTATGTTCATTTTCTGAAAATATCAATGAAAGAAATCTTTCATTTTATCGAAAATACTTTTTTCACTTTTATCATTTTTGGGTTGGAAGTTAGGTAATGTTCGCATTTTTTCGAGCATTGCTCTGTCCTCCGAAGTTAGCGTAGTAGGAGTGAAAAGGCTCACATGAACCAATTGGTCGCCAACGCCATAGCTGTTGAGTTCTTTCAAGCCTTTGCCTTTTAGGCGTAGAATCTCGCCCGATTGTGTTCCTGCTTTGATATTGATTTTTACTTTTCCTCCAACAGTCGGAATCTCAACTTCTCTGCCCAGAGCAGCATCGGCAAAATTCATGCGTAAGTCAAAGTGAATATTGCTACCATCACGTTTGAGTTCTGGGTGTTCTTCTTCTTCAATTACTATCAACAAATCACCTGCAATACCACCACGAGTTGGCACGTTTCCTTTGCCCGTCATCGAAAGTTGCATTCCTTCGGCTACACCCGCTGGAATTTTGATTGATAGCAAATCTTCGTTCAACTGGCGGCCTTCTCCAAAACACACATCGCAACGCTCCGTTACAACTTTTCCTTCGCCTTGACAAGTCGGACACGGACTCGTCGAAACCATCTGGCCGAGCATCGTATTCACAACCTTGCGTACTTGTCCTTGCCCATTACAGGTTGCACAAGTTTTTAGCGAAGTACCGTGTTTTGAGCCGTTTCCGCTACAAGTATTACACGAAACGTATCGTTTTACTTTTATTTTCTTTTCTACACCATTGGCAATTTCTTCTAAGTCGAGTTTGAGTTTAATTCTCAAATCCGAGCCTTTTCTTACGCTTGGGCCACTGCTACGTCGGCCGCCACCGCCACCGAAGAAACTACTAAATGGACTATCATCGCCGAAAACACTTCCAAAAATATCTTCCATGTTTACGCCCGCACCACCACCGAAGCCACCTGCTCCGCCTACGCCTTGATGCCCAAACTGGTCGTAACGTTGACGTTTCTCAGCATCTGATAATACGCCATAAGCTTCGGCAATTTCTTTAAATTTTTCCTCAGCTGCTTTATCTCCCGGATTTTTATCTGGGTGATACTGTATAGCCAGCTTTCTGTAGGCTTTCTTTAAATCATCTTCTGAAGCATTTTTAGCAACGCCCAGTACTTCGTAATAATCTTTCTTCTGTGCCATTTTTCTAATAAGTGAATGTGTGAATGAGCGAATGTGTGAATGAGTAGAATATTTTTATTCATTCATTCGCTCATTCACTCATTCAAGATTAGCTTCCGACTACCACTTTTGCGTAGCGAATTACTTTATCGTTTAGGTAGTATCCTTTTTCTACTTCATCAATTACTTTGCCTTTGTTTTCATCACCTGCTGCAAATTGTGTGATGCACTCGTGCAGTTCAACATCAAAATCTTTTCCTTTAGATTCGATTGCCTTTACACCTTTGCTGGCCAGTGTTTTTTGGAATTTGTTGAAAATCAATGCGATGCCTTCTTTCATTGGTTCTACTTCGGTCACTGTCTCGAATGACTTATTGGCACGCTCGAAATCGTCAACAATCGGAATGAGTTCTTTGATTAAGCCTTCTGAGGCATTCTGAATCATTTCGATTTTCTCTTTTGATGTACGACGACGGAAATTCTCGAAGTCGGCATACAATCGTAAATATTTATCTTTTGCTTCGGCAAGTTGTGCTTCGAGTGATGCAGACACCGTTTCGTTTTCATCAACACTCTCTTGTTCTTCTACAATTTCTTCTGCCTCTACGGTTGTTTCTTCTACTACTTGCTCATTATTAACTGTCTCGTCTTCTTTATTCTCTGCCATTTTGTAATCTATTTTATTTTGTGCAAATTTCGACAATTATTTTGCCAATAAGAAATTTACTGACAAGATGGCAGAAAATACCAACTTCACTGTCTTTTTGAGGTGACATTTTATAAGTGGCACGATAGCTTGTTGATTTTAACACAGAAAAAATTATTAAAAAACGTAAAGTAATGGAAAGAATTAATGTATCGACTGGAGCAAAATGGGAGGACATCATTGGGTATTCACGTGCAGTAAAAATTGGGAATGTAATAGAAGTAACGGGTACAGTAGCAACTGACGGAAGTGGCGAACTGGTAGGTAAAGGAGATGTATATCTGCAAACGAAGTTTATAATTTTGAAAGTTGAGAAAGTGCTCGAACAATTGGGTGCTTCGTTGAAAGATGTAGTGCGTACGCGTATTTATGCAACTGATATTTCGAAGTGGGAAGAAATCGGAAAGGCTCACGGAGAGTTTTTTGGAACTATAAAACCTTGCACCACAATGGTTCAGGTAAGTGCCTTGATTGGAGCAGATTATTTAGTAGAAATTGAGTTTTCGGCAATATTGGGGGCGTAAATTCTTTATTAAACCTGTAAGGTTTTTTCAAACCTTGCAGGTTTTTTTGAGAGTTTAAACCAAATTATTTCTAATGGCATACGCCACCAAGCCGGCTGTATTCTTTAGCCCAAGTTTTTCCATCATTCTGAGGCGGTGGCCTTCAACCGTGCGTGGACTTAGCGATACAATCTCACCGATTTCGGCAGTAGTTAATCCTTCGCAGATATACTTCAAAACTTGTATTTCTCTCTCCGAAAGGTCGGTTTTATAATTAAATATTTTGCTTTCTTGCTGAGGCTTACGGTTCATTTTGCGAAGCATAATTTTGCTCACAAAATCGCTGAAATAAATATCTGTTTCGTTTACCTTTCTGATGGCTTTTTCTACTTCTTCGGGGTCGGTGTCTTTCAATAGATAGCCATTTGCACCGATTTCCATCAAATGCAACACAAATTGGTCTTCGTCTTGCATCGAAAGTATCAGAACCTTTGTGTCAGGAAATTGGGCTTTTACGATTTCGGTAGTTTTTATGCCGTCGAGAATAGGCATTTGTAAATCTAATAATACTACATCAATGGTCTGAGTTTGGAGTTTATCAATAAACTCTTGACCATTGGTAGCTTCCATAACTACCTCAAAATCAGGAACTTGTTGCAGAATGGAAATCATTCCTTTGCGAAATAAATTGTGGTCATCGACAACGGCCAGCTGTATTTTCGACATGGTAAGAGAACTAATTTTATGGTTTGTTTTTATACAAGTGGAATTTCGATTTTGGTGATAGTGCCATTACCCACCGACGATTGAATATCGATGCTTCCGTTGATAACACTCAGGCGGCTTTCCATATTTCGGAGGCCCAACCCTCGTTTTGGGTCGTTACGAACGGCATTGAAATCGAAACCCTTGCCGTCGTCGGTAAAGGTAAAGATTATTTTTTTATCTTGTGTGCTTAGTTTGAGCGAAATTTCTTTGGCTTCGGCGTGCTTGAGTGCATTATTGACCAGCTCTTGTATGAGTCGATAAATAGTGAGCTCAATTTTTTTATCGAACCTCTGTTTTTCGTTGATTCCTTCGTGGCTAAACGTAAATTCGGTTGTAGAAGCCAGATGCACTTTCTGAATAAACTCATCAATCGACAAGATAAGTCCAAACTCTTCGAGCGTGCTGGGTACGAGTTCTTTTGAGATACGGCGTACTTGCCCGATTGACTGTTCGAGTAGTTCGCGGGTTTGCTTGCCCATTACGGCCAAATCTTCGGCATTATCGAGTTTTCGGAGAAGCTGATTAAAGCTCATTTTTGTTACCGAAAGCATTGCCCCAACTTCATCGTGCAGGTCTTTCGCAATTCTGACCCGCTCAACTTCTTGTACTTCAAGGGCTGATTCGAGCATTTGGCGTTGCATTTCGCTTTTTAGCTCTTGAATCGCTATTTTTTGTTGTATTTGTTTTCTCTGATAATAAGTTACGAACAAAATAATGGCCAACAATATCACAAAAGTGAATATTGTCATAAAAATCACTACATAGAAATAATCGAAGTTATTCAATTTTATTTGAATTTATTGTTACCAAATTATTGCTAAACTTAAAAACAAAACAGAGCATTATAGCAAAAATAACACTAAATATTGTATCTATTTGCCATAATACCATTGGATTTATTTTAGTGTCACTGAGAATATTCTTGGAAAATAAATAGATATAAAAAGTACACGAAAAATAAAGTAAAAATGAAGTACTGAGCCAAAAATACGGGAATGTTAGGATATTTTCGGTTTGGAGTTCTTGTAAAATTTTATAGAGATGAATTAATGATAGAATCGCAATCAATATACCCGAAATCAGATAAGAATATTTATTAAATTCTGGGGTATAAAGATATAAAGTGCCATTGAGAATATCAAGGATGGAAAATACTGAAAAGATAACCATGAAACCATAGATTAATCTTTTGTAAAACACATCCTTCAAAAGCAAAATATATAAATACGCAATTATATAAAATCCAATAATGTTGTGAAGGTTATAGTAAAATACTGTATATACATAAATTTTGTACTTCAAGTAAAGAAAATTGTAAAAAAGGCCAATAATGTTCCTGATGAAGATTGTGAATATATAAACCAACAGTATTTTGAGTTCTTTGGTCAAATAATGTCGGTGTAAAAAAGCTATAATCAAAGGCAGTATTATAATTGCGTCGGCAAGAAAGATTAATATTCGTAGCAGCATTTGAGAGTCTTAATTAATCGTTAAAGGGAGGTTGAGGGCCACCATCGCCAAGTCCATCTCCATCGGGAGCATCCTTTAGTGCTGAGTGGTTGAATTTAATATCGTTTCCATCAAGCCCAACTGGAACAAGAAATAAGCGTGGGTTCATCGTTCCATCATCCGCCATATTATTTTCGGCATCTTCGGGGCTTATTCCGTAGTAAATTCTCACGCCTAAAATTTCTTTACCGATTTTTTTAGGATTCAAAAGAGCCATTAATTTATCTTTTCCAAAAAACTCAGCTTCTCTGATTAAGCCTTTCGAGTCAGTAAATGCTTCTTTTAAAGAAACGCCACTTTCTACTTGTTTTTTGAAATTTCCAGCGTATTCTTTAATCTTAGCCATAGCAATCGGATTGCCAGATGTAGTAGTCTTTTTTTTCATAATTATAATAAATGAGTTTGACTATTTTTGGATTATCTGTATCTCAAAAATATAAACAAAATAATTAAATGACAATTTGGTATAAATAGTATGTGTTGTAAGTGATTCATAATCAGTGGGTTGTATTTTTTTGGTGCGTAAAAACCCCTAATGAATACAGTATTTTTACGTTGATAAATTTCAAACAAAAACCCCTCAAATCTTTTCAGAGAGAGGGGTTAAGTAGTGAGGTCAATTCTTAACTTAGAAAAAAACTATATTCTTTTCACGTTAACGGCATTTAAACCTTTACGCCCTTCGACAGTTTCGAACTCAACACGGTCGTTTTCACGAACCTTTGTGCCGTTTAAGCCCGTCACGTGAAGAAAAATTTCTTGTCCTGAAGCATCATCAACAACAAATCCAAAGCCTTTAGTTTCGTTGAAGAATTTTACTGTACCTGTTTGCATTGAAATTAATAAAATTAAAAGAGTAAATAAATGAAATGCAATGTACGTATTTTTTAAGAAAAAACAAGTTTTCAAGAAAAATATTTTTGTACTAAACTAATATTTGATTGTACAAAAACTTAACAACTATTATTATTTTATTGTTAAACTCTTGACAAACACGTTTTTTTCACTATCTTCGTATTCACTTTTTCAAAACAATGCTAAAAACAGAACGATTTAGGTACTTAGTTGAAAACCAACTTTTTGGGGTTTGTTCTCGACTCGGCGAAAAACTCAATTTTTCGGCAGGAAGCGTTCGTATATATTTTATCTACGCATCGTTTTTCACTTTCGGCTCACCAATTATCATTTATTTGGTGCTTGCTTTTTGGATGGAAGTCCGAAAACACCTTCGCCGCCGACAAAATCCAACCGTTTGGGAGTTTTAAGTTAGTCGATAGACCACAAGTCCACGGTGAAAGACTGAGAACTATCATCTATCTGCCGTGGACTGTGGACTGCTTAAAACAAAGCTAATTGTTTGTCATCATCTTGATTATCAATATTTTCTGAGTCGATGTCTGAAATATTATCTTCCGACTGTTGACCGCCAACTGCGACCTGCTGACTAACCTCTACTTCTTCGGGTTTTGGTTCGAGTTGTTTTACTTCCAACACTTCATAAGCATTGATTTTCTGTCCGATTGCTTTCCAGCCACGTACTTCTACAAATTCATCGACCAAAATTGTTTGGGTTTCGATAGCCGCCTTTTTATCAGCTTTGGTTTTTATTTCAAAACGAGGATATTTATCTAAGCAAGCTGTAAGCAAACGAGAGTTTTTGGTGTCAGAAATAAACAAGAATTTCTTATCCATCGTAGTGGTTTCAATCTTGAAACGCTTGATGTAATAAATCTTGTGTTCGCCCTCGTAGTGCAAGCATGAAATTGGTCTTTCTGGCTCGTATTTTACTACTTTCAGAATATCTTTCTGCTCGTAGCGGTTCGTTAGCTCGAAGTTCGTAAACTCGTATTGTCCATCTTTATAGATAACCAAAATCTTATCTTCCGAACCAAAATTGCCCAAATATTGCCCGTGTTCGTCACGGTTGAGTTTTCCGATTACGGCATCGAACCAAATGTCTACTCCACCGAGGGTTGATTTACCCGCCGATTTTAAGACAATCTTACGCACCGGGAATTTCGTCAGAACATTCCCCATCGAACTACGATTTTTGATGGCCAATGTCGAGAAGTCCCAATCGAATTGTTTCTTTTTGGCGGTCGAATTGGCCGTAAGATTTACCGCAACGGTTTCGGCTTCGCCATTATCATTGGCCGTAAAATACAATATTTTTGATTTCGGATTTCCCATCGAAACATCGTATTCTTTATCACGCGTAATGCCCGTTACGAAGAAACGCTTGGCGTAAGATGTACCCGATTTTCCATCTAAATAAATAGCATTGTAGATTTTACGTTCATCATTTTTGCGAAAAACTGCACAATAAATAATATCTTTTCCTACGAATACTTTCTCTTGGATTTTGGTAATGACATATTTACCGTCACGTTTGAAAGCAATGATATCATCAATGTCCGAGCAGTCCATCACGTATTCGTCTTTTTTCAAGCCATAGCCAATGAAGCCTCCTTCACGGTCAACGTAAAGTTTTTGATTGTTGGCTGCCACTACGGTAGCTTGTACTGACTCAAACTGACGAATCTCGGTTTTACGCTCACGGCCTTTGCCGTATTTCTTCAATAATTCTTTGTAGAACGAAATCGTGTAGCGAACAATATTGGCGAGGTTATCTTCCACTTCGGCTAACTCATCGAGCAAGCGTTTCATTAACTCATCGGCCTTGAAAGAGTCGTATTTTGAAATACGTTTGATTCTGATTTCGAGCAAACGAAGCAAATCGTCTTCTATGATTTCACGGTAGAAATCTTTTTTGTAAGGCTCTAATCCTTTATCGACAGTTGCCACCACATCTTCAAAAGTCGTACACTCTTCAATATCACGGTAGATTTTATTTTCGATAAAAATCTTTTCGAGCGAGCTATAAAGCAATTTTTCTTTGAGTTCGTGACGCTTGATTTCGAGTTCACGTTGAAGCAAATGTTTGGTTTGCTCCGTACATTCTTTCAGAATATCACTGACCGTGACAAAATGCGGCTTGTTATCAATGATGATACAAGCATTGGGCGAAATAGAGTTTTCGCACTCAGTAAATGCAAAAAGTGCATCAATCGTAATATCAGGCGAAGTATTGGGAGCCAAATGGATGATGATTGAAACATCTTTGGCCGTATTATCTTCAACCTTTTTGATTTTTATTTTTCCCGCATCATTGGCCTTGATGATAGAGTCAATGAGCGTAGCGGTTGTAGTGCTAAACGGAATCTCTTGGATTTCGAGGGTTTTCTTGTCGATTTCGGCAATTTTTGCACGAACTTTAATTTTTCCGCCACGTCCGCCATCATTATAGTTTGTTACATCAACCAAGCCGCCCGTCAAGAAATCGGGATAAAGTTGGAATGGTTCTTTTTTCAGATAAGCAATTGATGCTTCGCACAGCTCAATGAAGTTGTGGGGCATCACTTTGGTCGAAAGACCTACGGCAATACCTTCAACACCCTGAGCGAGTAGGAGCGGGAACTTAGCTGGAAGATTGACAGGCTCACGCTTACGGCCATCGTACGACATCTGCCATTCGGTGGTATCTTCATTGAATAGCACATCGTTGGCAAATTTCGATAAACGCACCTCAATATAGCGTGGAGCCGCAGCACCATCGCCGGTACGAACATCGCCCCAGTTTCCTTGTGTATCGAGCAAAAGGTTTTTTTGTCCCATCGACACGATGGCATCACCGATGGACGCATCGCCGTGAGGGTGATATTGCATACTCGAACCAATCACGTTGGCCACTTTATTGAAACGTCCGTCGTCCATTTCTTTGAGGGCGTGCATGATACGACGTTGAACGGGCTTCAAACCATCTTCAATGGCAGGCACGGCACGCTCGAGGATTACATAAGAGGCATAGTCGAGAAACCAAGTCTCGAACATATCGTCAATTACTTCTTTTTGTTGTAGGGGGTCGTATTTTGGTGTTTCGTCACTCATAATAGTCTGTTAGCGAAAGCATAATAATATAGGGCAAATATAGTAAAAATGGTACTATTTATTGATTTTTTGACAATATGAGTTTATTATTTAGAAATATTCTAAATAATGTTTGTGATTTTAAAATTCACTTTTACCTTTGTGTTATTATTTAGAATTAGTCTAAATAAATATAGTCTTATTTCTAAAGTTAATTCTGATTAAAATATTAGCCATGAAAACTATCAATTTTTTAGTCGATTTGCAGCAAGCAATTAGTTTGCAAAACCTCAAAAGCGAGTTGAATACAGTTGGAGTAAAAGCTTTTACGATTGATTATGTGAGTCAGCAGATTTCAATTGTGAGTTCGGATGAAATAAAAGATGAAACGATTGATTGTGCAGTGAGAAAAGCAGGCTTTGACTGTAAGTGTTTTAAGGTTTGTAATCACGACGATAAATAAAGCTAGAAAAACCTAACCCTAAAAAGACCTCGTTTTCGGGTGACATCGAAAACTGCCAAGACCCTAAGTCTGCACACTTTTTTTAATTTTTATCTAAATCACTAAAGAAAAATGAAAAGTAAATTTATTAAAACTGGTATTCTCTTATTTATAAGTTCATTGCAAGTTGTTTTTGCCCAAAGTGGCATTATTAAAGGAAAAATCACGACATCTGATGGAAAACCCGCCGAGTTTGTGAATGTAATTTTGAAAGGTACGACCAAAGGTACTGTGGCCGATGTAGAAGGAAATTACGAGATTAAAAATATAAAGGAAGGCAGCTATACTATACAAGCTACATTTGTTGGTTTAAGAACTGCATCAAAAAAAGTAACGATTGAGAATGGCCAAACTGCAAATCTTGATTTTGTATTGGAAGCCAACGCCAGTCAATTGCAAGAAGTTTTAGTAACGGCAAATCCGAGCAAATACGTAACCGATTATCCTTCTATTTCACTTCGATTGAAGACTCCATTGCTCGAAATTCCACAAAATATTCAGGTAATCACTCGCCAGAATCTACAAGACCAACAGATTTTTGATATGCAAGAAGGCGTGATACGCAACGTGAGTGGGGCTACTCGCTCCGAACACTGGGAAAACTATGCACGTATTGTGATGCGAGGCTCACGGATTGCGGCTTTCCGTAACGGAATGAATGTGCAGGCTACATGGGGGCCGCTCAATGAAGACATGAGCATGGTTGAGCGTATCGAATTTGTAAAAGGCCCTGCGGGTTTTATGTTGGCCAGCGGCGAACCGAGTGGTTTTTATAATGTAGTTACAAAAAAGCCAACTGGCATAACGAAAGGCGAAGCCAATATGACAATCGGGAGTTTCGGAACGTATCGTACGACTGTAGATTTGGATGGTTTATTGAGTAAAGATGGAAAATTGCAATATCGTTTAAACGTAATGGGGCAAATGAAAGGTACACAACGAGCCTTTGAATACAACAATCGTGTTTCGATTGCTCCAGTCATTAAATATCAAATCAATCCGAATACTTCAATTACGGCCGAATATACGTATCAAGGCGTAAATATGTCGCCATTAGGCTCGAATTACATTTACTCGCCAAATAAATTAGGCGATGTTGCTGCTGATTTTACTACGCTGGAGTCGAATATGGCTCCAACCAAAATCAATGACCAGTCACTATTCGTGACGCTATCGCACAGCATCAATAATAATTGGAAATTTACCGGACAAATTGCTTACATGAATTTCAGTCAAGTAGGCTCAAGCCTCTGGCCGTCTGGTTTCAAAGGCGATACATTGCAAAGAGCCACATCGGTTTGGGATATTTTGGGACAAACTCGTGTAGGTCAGTTTTTTGTGAATGGAGATGTTGAAACGGGTAGAATCAAACACCGTATTTTGGCGGGTGTTGATATGGGCGATAAAGATTATTACCACGATTGGGCTCAGGGCGGAGCAATTGTTGGCTCACAAGGATTTAATGTGTATAACCCAGTTTTTGGAAAAGTGCCAGCCTCGGCGTACCCTAAATTCGACCGTAGCCTAAGCATTCGTGAGCGTGGCGTACATTATAATAATCTTTACACCGCACTTTATGCCCAAGATGAAATCAGACTTTTAGATGATAAACTTCGCCTGACTTTGGCAGGAAGATATACTTCAACTGGCGATGAAGACCCGTATTCGGGAAAAGTTACGGCAGGGAAATTTACTCCGAGAATTGGTGTGAGCTATTCACTCAATAAAAATACGAGCGTGTATGCGGTTTTAGATGAATCGTTTATTCCGCAAGCGGGGGCATCATATACTGGCAAAAAATTCGACCCGATTACGGGCACAAACAAAGAAATTGGCTTGAAGCGTGAATGGCTCGATGGCCGTTGGACGGCTTCGGTAGCGGCTTACCAGATTACAAAAAATAATGTACTGACGGCCGACCCTGTCAACCAATTCTTCTCGGTGCAACTTGGTCAAACCAAAACCCAAGGAATTGAATTTGATGTGCGTGGACAAATCTTGACCGGTTTAGACGTAACAATGAATTATGCCTATACCGATGGAAAAGTGACAAAAGACACCGAAAATCAGCAAGTTGACCGCCAGTTGCCAGGAACAGACAAACACATTGCGAATGCTTGGCTTAGCTACCGAGTGCCAAGTGGAGCTGTACAAGGCTTGGGGTTTTCGTTGGGGATTTCGCACGCAACGGGAAGAACTTCGTGGTACTCGGAATATGATAAAACTATTGACCCAGCGATGCCAAGTTATACACGTTTCGATGCCGCAGCTTCTTACCAGTTCGGAAAATTTGGAGTGGCTCTTAATGTAAATAATTTATTCAACGCTGATGTTATTTCGGGGGCTTATTATTCATGGAGTAAATTTTACTACTGGCAAGCCGAAGCTATGAGAAATGCTCGTTTGAGTATCAATTATAAGTTTTAAAACCATTATAAAAAACACTTCTAAGCTTCCCTCTCCAATTGGAGAGGGGCTGGGGGTGAGGTGAAAAAGTCAACAAATGAATCTCAAAAAAATCATAGGAGCATTACACCTTTGGCTGGGTCTTTCAACTGGCTTGGTGGTGTTTGTGGTCAGTATTACGGGTTGTTTGTATGCGTTTCAGCAAGAAATTCAAGATGCTACGCAGCCTTTTCGATTTTCAAAAGTAGAAGAAAATCGTATCGTTTTGCCACCATCTGCTTTTGAAGTGGTAGCCAGAAAAGAATTGCCTAAAGCTCATTTACACGCCATTAATTATCCTGCAAAAGGCCGTAGTGTAGAGGCTATTTTCTATGGTTTTGAGCCAGAGCATTATTATATCATTTATCATAATCCATATACTGCCGAGGTGATTCATGTGCAAAACATGGAAGAAACTTTCTTTCATTGGGTGCTTGATGGGCATTATTATTTGTGGCTTCCGCCCCAAATCGGCCAGCCGATAACTTCGTATGCTACGCTGATTTTTGTTTTTATGCTCATTTCGGGTATCATTCTTTGGTGGCCCAAAAACAAAGCAGCAGCCAAACAACGCTTTTGGTTTCGTTGGAAAGATGCTACTCAGTGGAAACGCAAAAACTACGATTTACACAACATTTTAGGGTTTTATAGTTCATTTTTGCTATTAATCATTTCGGTTACGGGTATTTTCTTCGGCATTCAGTGGTTTACTTCTATTGTTTATAAAACTCTTGGCGGAAACAAAGAGTTGTTGTTCGTAGAGCCAGTTTCTCAGCAACCCATCGCTACTGATTTCAAGAAGCCAGCGACCGATTTAGTTTGGGAAAAAATGAAAGCCGAACACCCTGATGCGGTTTCACTCGAAGTTCATGCTATTGAATCTGATTCTTCGGCGATTGGAGCAAATGTAAACACCCGTGAAGGAGTTTATTGGAGTACCGACTATCGTTATTTCGACCAATATACTTTGAAGGAAATCTCAGTAAACAATGTTTATGGTCGACTGAATGATGCCAAAATTGCGGATAAGTTAATCAGAATGACATACGATATACATACGGGTGGAATATTGGGTTTTTCGGGAAAAGTTTTGGCGTTTTTGCTTTCGCTGGTTGCGGCAAGTTTACCAATTACAGGTTTTTACATTTGGTGGGGGAGACGCAAGAAAACGCACAAAGGAAAGTTGAATAACCACATGATAAACGATATGAGCCATGTTTGAGCAAAATCATTATAGAGAAGCAAAGGCAATTTTAGATGCCAAGATTGAAGAGTTGGGGCTGCGGAAGACAGTTGAACGATATAAAATCTTAGAAGAAGTTTATAAGCGTGACGACCACTTTGAAGCTGATGAACTATATTTTGCTTTTGTAGAACGTAATTTTTCAGTGAGCAAATCGACCGTTTATAACACGCTTGATTTACTTGTAGAGTTGGGACTCGTAAATAAACGCCAATTTAATGGCTCGCATGCAGCTCGCTACGAAAAGTCCTTTGGCCGAAAACAACACAGCCACTTAGTTTGTGTGGATTGTAATCGAGTATTTGA
>NZ_JBMLRC010000309.1:0-4393 GCF_049241225.1 Emticicia sp. | reverse complement strand
GTGGTTTTTGCCGCTTTTGGACAAAAAGCAGCTATCAATGGGAAAGTTACGGATGGGGCGAAGCAAGCGATTGTGGGAGCGAGTGTGACTTTGAAAGGAACGGTGAGAGGAGTACAGACTAATACCAACGGAGAATATGTGATTAAGGGTTTAAGAAATGGTGAATATACACTTGTAGTATCGAGTGTTGGTCTGAAAAATAAAGAATTGAGTTTTACACTTCAAGAAAACGAAGTAAAAAGTCTTGATTTTGAGTTAGAGGACGAAACTTACACTTTGAAAGACATTCAGGTAGTAGCAAGCCGTGGGGTAAGAGGAAACGAACATTTAGCCGAAGTTGATGGCTATTCGATTAATGCCACAAAGAAAAACGAAGTTATTAAACTTGATAACCTTAATGCCAACTTGGCAATGAATAATAGCCGTCAGATATTTAGTCGCACGCCGGGTATTTCGGTTTGGGAAAACGATGGTTCGGGTATTCAGTTGGGCGTGGCATCTCGTGGTTTGAGTCCGAATCGTTCGTGGGAATTTAATGTAAGAATGAATGGCTACGATATTACACCCGACCCAATGGGTTATCCAGAAGCCTATTATACACCGCCGATGGAAGTAGTTGACCGCATCGAAATTGTTCGTGGAGCATCTTCACTTCAATATGGCCCTCAATTTGGTGGATTAATGAATTTTGTACTTCGTAAACCAGATATTTCTACTCGTGTAACGGTCGAGTCGCAGAATACAACGGGTAGTAATGGTTTGTTTAGTACATTCAATTACATTGGTGGAACGGAAGGACGCTTGAGCTATACGGCTTATTATCAAAAACGATTTGGCAATGGCTGGAGAGATAATAGCTACTACAACACCGACCACGCTCATGCCGAATTGAGTTATGCCATCACGAATAAGTTTAAGATTGGAGCAGAAGCAACTTATATGACCTACAAAAGTCAGCAAGCAGGTGGCTTGACTGACGCTCAGTTTGCTCAAGATGCACGCCAGAGTGTACGTAGTCGAAACTGGTTTAGCACACCTTGGTTGGTTCCTTCGCTCTCGGCTGAATATATTTTTAGCGAGAAAACAAAACTGAGTTGGAAAGCATTTGGCGTAATTGCCGAGCGTAATAGTGTGGGCAATGTTTCGGCTATCACAACGGTCGATAATCTTAGTTCAAATCGTCAGGTAGATAGAGACTATTACAATAATTATGGTTCAGAATTACGCTTCATCACTGATTATAAATTGTTGGGTTTAAACAATACCCTTGCGAGCGGATTGAGGTATTATAACGGACACATCGACCGTAAACAACAAGGAAAAGGCACAATTAGCCAAGACATGGAATTTAATATCGAAGGTGACTACCCACGTGATTTAGACTTCAATAATATCAATAAAGCGGCTTATTTTGAGAATATTTTCCGTTTCAATAAGAAGTTTTTAATAACAGCAGGAGCAAGAGTCGAGAATATCAGCTCTACCATGCAAGGACGTTTTAGCCTATCGAATGGTGTTGCCAATAATCTTACACCGATTACCCGAAATCGTAGTTTCTTACTTTTTGGTGGAGGTGCTGAGTATCATCTGACCGAGCAATCAGAGTTTTATAGCAATATCTCGCAGGCCTATCGCCCAGTTTTGATTTCTGACCTTACACCTCCAGCGACAACCGATGTGATTGACGAAAATCTACAAGATGCTCGTGGCTATAATTTTGATTTCGGATACCGTGGCAAAGTAGCTAATTACTTGAACTTCGATGTTGATTATTTCTATGTAAATTACAATAACCGAATCGGGACAATCACACAAACCAATGCGGCCAACCAACGTTATCAATTCCGCACCAATTTAGGTCGTTCGGTAAGCCAAGGTTTTGAGGGATATATTGAGTTCGACCCCGTAACGGCTTTCTTCAAAAAATCTAAAATTGGTTATGTGAGTATGTTTGCTTCGATAGCCTACATTGATGCGACTTACCGTGATTTCAAGACAACTTCGGTAGTGAACGGACAGGTAGTAGAAGGAAATCTTTCTGGAAAAAGAGTTGAAAATGCTCCTCGTAAAATCAACCGTTTTGGTATTACCTACAACAAAAAAGGCTTCTCGGTTACGTGGCAGATGAGCGATATTGGCAAAGCTTATGCCGATGCTTCGAATACAGAAGTTGCCAATGCTGCCGCTACAACAGGCGTAATTCCAGCTTACACCGTCCAAGACCTTTCGGCGAGTTTCAAATTCTTGAAGCACTACAATGTTAAGGCAGGTGTAAACAACCTCACCGACGAACGCTATTTTACAAGACGTGCGGGTGGGTACCCAGGCCCAGGAATTTTACCAGCTGATGGCCGCACATTCTACGTTTCAGCAGGATTTAAGTTTTAAATTATAACAGTAAAGAAGGGAATCTTTAACAATTCCCTTCTTTTTAAAGAATTTATTTGTAATTAGTCTAAATAAGAATAATGATTTTTCCAAAGAAAACTATGAAAAATACCTTACTTATATCGGTCATATTATTGCTAAGTAATTGGACATTTGGCCAATCTGGAAATCTGAGAGGAACTGTCAGTAATAGCGAAGGGCAAGCGGCTCCTTACGTATCTATTCAATTGAAAGAAACCAAACGAGGTACAACTTCAAACGAAAAGGGAGAGTTTACTATCACAAACATAAAAGATGGAAGTTATACCTTAATTGCTTCGTTTGTTGGTTATAAAACTTTAGAGCAAAAGATTAAAATCGAAGATGGTAAAACACTCAATCTTTCGCTTGAATTATTTGAGAATTCGGAAATGCTGAAAGAAATTGTAATTTCGGGTACTTACACCGCCAACCGAACCGCTACATTGGGCAAAGCCAATATTCGTCCGCTTGATTTACCGCAAAGTACGGCCGTTGTGAGCAGCACTGTAATTGCCGACCAACAAGCCATCAGATTAGGCGATGTGGTGAAGAATGTCAGCGGGGTTTCGCTCACCGAAACCCGTGGTGGTGTTGCCGAAACTTTTTCTTCTCGTGGATATAGTGTGGGTGTTGCGGGTGCAGGAGGTAGTATTTTCAAGAACGGCACAATCAGCAATACGCAGGGATTCCCCGATGCCAGTACTTTAGAGTCGGTAGAAGTTATGAAAGGAAGTTCGGCTTTACTTTACGGCAATGTTTCGGGCGGTGTGATTATTAATATGGTTACTAAAAAGCCGCGTTTCGATTGGGGTGGACAGGCCTCAATGCTTGTAGGAAGCTATAATCAATACAAACCAACCATTGATGTGTATGGGCCGATTAGTAAGAAATTGGCTTTCAGAGCAGTTGGTACTTATGAAAATGCTCAAAGCTATCGTGATGTTGTAAAAACAAATAGAGTGTATGTTACGCCTTCATTGTTATATAAAATCAGTGACAAAACCGATGTTTTATTACAGGCTGATTATTTGAAAAGTAATATTGTGCCAGATGCAGGAGTAGGAACACCCAATAGCAGAATCACGATTACTGAATTGCCCGAAGCTCCGAGAAATCGTTTTATAAATACTTCGTGGGCGTATAATAATACTGACCAAACCGCAGGATTTTTGACTATCAACCACCGTTTTAATAATAACTGGAAGCTTACCGCTATTGGCTCGGTGCAAGATACACGCGTGAAGGGCTTTGGGGCAGGAGTACCAAGTGCAATTGCTCTTAATGGCGATTATACACGAGCATTGAGTGCGGTGCATACGGCCGAGAAGGACTACACAGGCCAAGTAAATTTAAATGGAGGTTTTAAAACTGGAAAAATCAATCATCAATTATTAGTTGGTGCAGATTTCCTGAGAATCGAAATAGTTAGCCATTCCTTTAAATTTACTTCAGCTACGGGCGTGGTAGGTACGGCCTATGATAGAATTAATATCTTTGATTTCTCGAAATACGTGGCTCGCACCGATATTCCTACCATTGCCGATACTGCTCGCACAACAACCCCACAAAACCGCTACGGTGTTTATGTACAAGATTTGATTGCGATTAGTCCTAAATTTAAAGTATTGGCAGGTTTGAGATATTCTTACCAGACAGCGTTTCAATCAACTATCTTGAATCTCGAAAAGAATGTTGCACGTCGTGGCACAGCAGCCGACAAATCAGATGCGGCATTTTCTCCAAAATTGGCGTTGATTTATCAGCCATTCCAAACGACATCGATTTATACTTCATACAGCAATAACTTTACCATCAATACTGGAACCGATATCAACGGCGATGCCCTAAAACCATCTATCATTGACCAATATGAAGTTGGCGTGAAAAATGAGTTTTTGGATGGAAAATTATCGGCCAATGCGAGTGTCTATAAAATCATCAATAGCAATTTTGCTCAAACGGCTCTTTTTGACAAAAACGGAAA
>NZ_JBMLRC010000308.1:0-4803 GCF_049241225.1 Emticicia sp. | reverse complement strand
AATCGTTTATTTTTATGGTAAACGGGGTCTGGCTTAACCATAACCACTTGGGTGTTTTCGAGTAAGCCTTTTTTCTTTAAATCTAATAAATCAATGCTTAGCGAATCGCTGGCTGGGGCTTCTTCAATAGCCAGCTTAGCCACTTGTAGCGAATCTTTATGGGAGTTTTTTTGTGAACTATCACACGATATGTATATGGCTGATAGCCAAACAAATGCAATAACTTTATTCATAAATTTTTATTTTTAATCTGACATGGATTAGACAATAAAAATAGCTAAAATCTTTCTTTAAATAATCTAATTTTCTTCCGCACCCAAAAAATACTATATTTATACTCAATTTAACAAAACTTGACCTATGAAAAAAACAAATTTGTGGCAGCACCTCTGCACGCTGCTGCTATGTATGTGTGTATGTACACCAACGCTCGCACAATGGCAAATCTCAGCAAAAAACTTCGACCCCAACAATTATTATGGCGTTACGGTAGCCAATGGTATGGTCGGAATCACCTCGTCGCCTGACCCACTTAAAGTAAAGGAAATTGTACTAAATGGCACATTCGATACCTACGGGCGTGGACGTGTGGCCAATATTATGAAAGTTTTTGAATTTGCTAATATGGAGTTAATTATTGATAATCAAATGATTAACCGTAATAATATCAGCAATTTCGTACAAACGATTGATATGCAAAATGCCATTTTTACAACCACTTTCGATATGGGCAGTAAGGCATCAATCAAGTCAAATGTACTTGCACTTCGCCATTTACCACATTCGGCATTGATTGAAATGGAAATTACGGCCAAACAAGAAATCGAATTTACACCCATCAGTATCATGCAAACGCCCGATATGCTGCGTGATGTAAAGAATTTCTTTCATACCATCGACCGCCCTCACTCATTGATTCCATTGATGACTTCGGTTGCAAAAACACCTACGGGAAAACACACAATTGCGGCGTCAAATTCTTTTTTATTTGAAGAAGAACGAGGAAAAGAGCCTCAATTGATTCATGAAGAATGGGATAACGGAATGCACCGCATGAAGTTTACGAAAAAGCTAAAAGCGGGCGAAACCTATAAGTTTTCGGTGGTTGGTTCGGTAATTTCGACGGCCCACGTGACCGACCCTCACAACGAAGCTGAGCGTCTGACAATCTTTGCGGCACTCGAAAAACGTGAACGTTTACTCAAAAAACACAAAGAAGCATGGGCAAAACTTTGGGAGTCAGACATCATCATCGAAGGTGATGAAGAAGCTCAACGTGCGGCACGTTTTTCATTGTATAATCTGTACTCATTTTGCCGTGAAGGCCAAGCGTATAGTCTTTCGCCAATGGGTTTGTCGGGCTTAGGATATAACGGTCACGTATTTTGGGATACCGAAATCTGGATGTATCCTCCGCTATTGGCCATGAAGCCTGAACTGGCCAAATCATTGCTCGAATATCGTTTTGAGCGTTTGGAAGCTGCAAAATATAACGCCAAAGCACACGGCTATCAAGGAGCGATGTTTCCGTGGGAATCTGATGATTCAGGACAGGAATCAACGCCTGTATGGGCTTTAACGGGGCCATTTCAGCACCATATCACGGGTGATGTAGGTTTTGCTTTCTGGAAGTATTATCAGGTCACGAAGGATAAAAATTGGTTGAAAGAACGTGGATACCCAATGCTCAAAGAAGTAGCCGATTTTTGGACAAGCCGAGTGGAAAAGGGTAGCGATGGAAAGTATCATATTATCAATGTAGTATGTGCTGACGAATGGGCAGAAAATGTGGATGATAATGCTTATACGAATGGTATGGCGAAAGAAGTTTTAGGCTACGCCAATCAAGCTGCTAAAGAACTCGGACTGCCCGAAAACCCAAAATGGAAAGAAGTACAAGACGGACTTGTAATTTTGAAGTTTCCAGATGGTACAACTCGTGAACACGCATCATACAACGGCGAGCCAATCAAGCAAGGTGATGTGAATTTGCTTTCTTACCCGATGAAACAAATCACCGACCCAGCTACTATCAAGAAAGATTTAGATTTTTATTGGAAAGTTTTGGCCGATAATCTTCCAGGAAGAAAAGGACAAAGCCCCGCAATGGCACATGGTGTGTTTGCTATCTTAAATGCTCGTTTGGGAGATACCGAAACCGCTTACAAGCAATATATGGATAGTTATAAACCTAATGAAGTTCCACCATTTGGAGTTTTGGCCGAAACCGCTGGCGGCACAAACCCATATTTTTCGACGGGAGCAGGTGGTTATTTACAAACACTCATCAACGGATGGGGTGGACTTGATTTTACTGATGCAGGAATCATTCAGCTAAAAACCAAACTTCCAAAACAATGGAAATCGTTGACTTTAAAGGGCGTTGGAGTTGATAAAAAGACTTTTATTGTGAAGTAAGAAGTTTTTGAATAAGTGCCATTGCAAGATTAAAAGTGGCACTTATTCAAATTAATTATCATAAAACCCCTTCAAACTGCTCCATCCAAAGGCGATTATAAACTCCTTCTTGATAAAGCAAGCTTTCGTGTGTGCCTTCTTGCACTAATTTCCCGTTGGCAAGCACCAGTATTTTATCAGCATTTTTGATGGTACTCAATCGGTGAGCAATGATGATAATTGTTTTGTTTAAACTTCGTAGTGTTTGAATGGTTTGCTGAACGTATTTCTCCGAAATTGTATCAAGAGCAGAAGTGGCTTCGTCTAAAATCAGTATTTCTGGATTATGGTATAAAGCCCGTGCGATGGCCAAACGCTGGCGTTGTCCGCCCGAAAGACTTGCCCCATTTTCGCCAATGTGGGTATTAAAGCCATTGGGTAGTTTTTCTACAAATTCACTAATGCCGAGTTGACTGCAAATAAATAAGATGCGTTGCATATCTGGTTCAAAATCTCCGAGTGCGATGTTTTCAATGACCGATGCCCCAAATAAATCAATTTGTTGCGGTACTACACTTACAATACTGCGGAGGTTTTCATTATGAATGTGCTTGATGTCATAATCGCCAATTAGAATATTTCCACCACTCAGCGGATATAAGTTTTGCAACAACGACATCAACGTAGATTTACCCGAACCGCTTTCGCCAATTACAGCCGTAATTTGTCCTTTTGGGAGCGTAATCGTCAGATTATCAAATACTTGCACTCTCGTACCGTAGCGAAACGATACATTTTTGAACTGAATATCACCTACCATTTCGGGCGTAAGTTCAACTTTGTTTTCGGTGGCTTCTCGCTCCAAGTCCATGATTTCAAACAATCGGTCGGCAGCAATGAGAGCATCCTGAATGGTGCGGTTTGAGCCAATCAAGCTCATGGCAGGGCTTGTAAAATACCCAATCAAGGAGTAAAAAGAAAGCAGCTCGCCAGGGGTGAGTTGCTGGTCAATGACAAACGTTGTACCAAACCAAAGTAATAGAATGGTGAATAATCTGGAAATAAAATCGGTGATGTTGCCAATAAAAATACTGGTTTTGCTTGACTTAAAAACGGTTTCGAGTAGCCTAACGAAATTGGTTTCGGTTTTGAGGTTGGCATAAGGCTCAATGCCAAAACGTTTGATTGTGGTAGCGGCATTCAGAGATTCGACTAATTGAGCCTCTAATTCTGCCGAATTTTCCATCAATTTTCGCCCTTGTTTGCGGTTGATATAGTTGCTGATAAAGTAAATAATGACATAAAACGGAATAATTGCCAATAGCATAGCCGCCAATTTCCAATCGTAGGTAAACATCAGACCAAACGAAAACAGCACGATAAAAATATTGACCGCCAAACCAATAATCACATCATTGATAAAAACCCGAATCTTGACGGCATCGTTTACCCTCGAAATGATTTCGCCCACTCGCATCGTATCAAAAAACTGTTGTGGCAGTTTTAGCAGATGTTTGTAATATCCCAAAATCAGTTGTGCATCTATCTGCTGGCCAGTTTTGAGGGCGAAAATACTTTTAACCGTACCGATGATAGTCTGCAAAACTAAAATAATAATCATGCCGATACTCAGCAAATTGAGCAGGTTTTTATTGCCTTCAATGATTACATTATCCGTAATTTTTTGGATATAGATGGAGGTAGAAAGCCCCAAAATGGTATAAACGGCCGCCCCAACCAAGGCTTGAAGCATAACGGTAGAGTGTGGACGTAACAATGTCCAGAATCGGCGAATGACCGATGTTTTTTCGTTGCGAACCTCAAAATCTTCATTGGGTAATAACAAAACCAAGACACCCGTCCATTGTTTGGCAAATGCCTCGATGGATTTTTTGTGCATTTTTCCATCGCCAGGGTCCATTATGGTGATGTGGGTCTTAGAAACTTTGTAGATGACTACGTAGTGCAGAAGCCCACCGCCAGAGGGCGTAGTGATTTGAACATGAGCAATAGCAGGTTTGGGTATTTTTTCAAGGCTTTCGAGTGTACCTTTTACTCCTTTTGCCTGAAAACCAAGTTTTTGGGCGGCTTCAATCAGGCCGAGTACATTTGTTCCTTTTTTGTCGGTGCTGGCATATTGGCGTATGCGAGCAATGGGTAGACGCAGGCGGAAATGAGCAGCTACCGAAGCCAAACAAGCCGCACCACAATCTCGTAAGTCGTGTTGTTTTATTTTGATTGACATAAATCCAAACAGATACTTTTTTGGCAAGATACTGCAAGAAAGTGTCCAAAAAGCAAGTAAACAATGCCTAAATTATGACTGTGAGGAATAATTTATGAGTGGAAGAGGGGTAAGTTAATTTGTTAATTAGTTATGTTTAATTCCTTAGATTATTCAGACCA
>NZ_JBMLRC010000307.1:0-2502 GCF_049241225.1 Emticicia sp. | reverse complement strand
TTTACTCGCCAAAATAATACTCAAAACATAAATTTACAATTGCCACCAAGCCAAATGCCACTGCATAGTTCGTATTTCCTGATTTATGAAGCATAAAAGTTGCTACCATAAACAATACAAACTCAAAAGCAATTCTATACTCTAAGCTCAGTCGATTGGCAGATTTAGGAGCAGCAAAATAACCCCAAAGTATAACTATAACAGCAATAAGTAGAAAAGCAATTCCATATTTTGACCATAAGCCTTTTCCTTGTAAATACCCCCAACGGCCCACGGCAGCCAGCATGCCCAATTCGAGCAAAAAAGCAGTAACTTGATTGATAATCTTTATGAATTGCATCGTTTTGTGATATATTTATTTAAATCATTCATGAGTTATTGCTGTGTTCGAGCAAATTTTACTTGATTTTTCAAGGTATTTACTGCCGAATTCCAAGTAGCTTCTGATGTGGCTTTTTTATTAAATTCATTCGTGATACCTGAGTTATGAAAAGCGTCAGCTTCTTTAATAAATGGCTCAATTTGCTTTGCCCAAATATCCATTTGTTTAATGGTTTTTTCATCGGTTAAGATATTTTGCTGCAAATGTTTTTTCAAATCAGCATATTCAGTTTTGAAGCCTGCCCATGCGGCAGTAAGTTTATCGCAAGCTGCTGAACGTTGACTAAAAGCAGGATTACCTAAATTTATCAATGCACAATTATTTGAAATTTCGCCCCATTTATCTGCTATTGGTGTAATATTGTTGGTATTTCTGATAATATGCTCAAAAGCCCCATCCAAATCCCACGGAATTAGGTGTATTTTTCGGTTCTTTTTGTCTTCAAACCAATAGTAGTTATGGTTGTAGCACGAAGGTATATCATTGCAATACCAATGAAAAGGGCCATCATCGTGGCGAATTAATCTATCTACAACTGCGTACGAAATTATTTGATTAACGTCCATGTATTTCCTAACCAAATCCTTTGCGTTGGTAGTGTTTGATGCCGCAAAAGCATTGCCAAATTCTTTGAAAAAACTCACATCGGGTTTTTCTTCGTTGGTTTTTAGGGCATCAATAAATGCTTTATCAGTTTGAACTTCACCCGTTGGTTTGAGTGGCCATACTTCTTTGTAAATATCGCCTTTTCCGTTTTTATAGAAATATTCAGCAAAACGATTGTCGATTTCTTCTGTAAGCCCAAAAAGCCCCCAAAGTTGTCCATTGACCACTACTCGTGCATGCACCGAACGTGGAGCAGGCACGCCCATTTGGGCAAAAAGCCAATAGCCCAAACGCTCCCGAAGCTGCGATTTATCGTAATTTTGACTATGAAATTGTAGTTTGTTTAAATCATAAAAACGCTCTTTACGGTCTTGCCAATTAATTTTTACTTGCATACTCAGTTTCACGCAAGTTTTATAACCCGAAGGCTTCGACCAATCTGTACCCGACAAACAATTCAAATACGCTCCAACCGAACCTTTGTAACGAATACCTACTGGACTAATCGTGTCACCTTCAAAAACCAAAGCAGCCTCTACGTATTCTTCTTTGACAGGGTCGGCGTTTAGTTTTGATAAATCGGCCTCTCTCAAAATCAACTGATACGTCTTTACTTCCTCTTGATTATAGACATAATCAGAATTTTTGGCGAGATATTTTTCCGTGCCTTTGGGTGTTATTTTCGGAACAACTTCCTTCACAATTGGTGTTGGCGAATTATCCTCTAATTTTTCTTTCGAGCAGGAAACGATAATTAAAAACCCTGCAATTGACAGAAAAAAGAGTTTGGTAAGTGTTGAAATTTTCATGGCGAATCTTTACGAATGAAAACAGTTTGGTTTTTTGTGTGGTTTTTGAGGGAGACGTAAGCTTTTACACCTACGTCTCCGATTGTATTTATGGCAATTTAAAATTCCATTTTGAATTATCGCTATTGAAATCAAATTTTCCTAACGTGGGCGTACTATCTCCCGATGAAATCAAAGCTAGTTTTTCGTTAGAATTTGGTACAACTTTAGGCATAATTCGGAAAGTGCCATCAATCAGTTGGTCGATTCTCCATAGTTGTTCTGCAGCACCTGTAAACTTCGGAACGGTAACTAGTTCGGCGTTGGCCGTGGCTGCCAAAGCACGCTCAGTGCCAGCAATTACGATTTTATAGTAGTGTCCACCTGGGTAACCGCCGCCTTCAGGTACAGCCGTAATTGTCCATTTTTGGTGTGGTCTGGCTATGTAGTCGCCTGCTCTTACACCAATTTCACCAATAGGCCATTTTTCTATTACATCTTTGAGCTCTTGCGATGCCACAGGTTTAATTGGTTCGTTCGGGTCACGTGGGCCACGGAAACCTCCCGCCATTCGAGTAAAATCTACGATAAGTTCAAGGCCATAGCCACGACGTTCCGATTCTATCTGATAAGTGCCTTCTTTGAAAAGCTCACCACCAACTGGCCAGCCGTTTTTCCAAAGTAACGGACGAATCGCCAACACACTGCGACCACTTTGGTCTAAGT
>NZ_JBMLRC010000306.1:0-2510 GCF_049241225.1 Emticicia sp. | reverse complement strand
ATCTCAAAACGGCATCATCACCGCTGTATTTCAAATACTTAAATGTGGCGTTATTGTCCGACTTTTCACCGCTAGAGGTGGCATACATGGCAAAAACATTGCCTATAAAACCACCCGACACTCGGGTAGAAAGGTGCTTGCCATCTTGGTTTTCGGCCAAAATCTTAAAGTCTTTACCATTTTCTGAAATGGCAAAATGACATTTATCCGCATTATTGGTGATACGTAGCACTAATTTTCCATTGCCAACTGGTAGTGTATTTATTAACTCTACATCTTTTTTACGGTGAACACTTTTGTATAATTCTACCTGAGTTTTACCATCTTTGATTGATTTTGCCAAGAAATAATAATGACTTTCGTCTTGATAAATTACCAATCCAGCTTTTTCTTTTTCAGATTTAGGCGAAAAAACAAGCTCAGTTTCGGCAGTGCTATTCATGTGTTGCTGACGTTTGGCTACAAATGATGGATTACCGAGTTCTGAAATAGTCTCAGGTTTTAGTTTTAATGTCAATCCATTTTTAGAAGTTTTAAACGAACTACTATCTACCGTTCGCAAGTGCATCAAAGAAAGGTCAAGACCTTTATCGAACTTCATGGTATAAGAAAAATTACCATTTTGAGGTAAAGCACCTTTTTGTTTTACTTCTTTTATGTTGGTTTTGTATTTATATTCGAGGGCTTTTTCGCCGTGCTCAATCATGGGCCAGTCATTCACCCAAGTGAGCGGAGCAATAAACATTTCACGACCAGTGTTGTAATAATCACCTTCGTAAGGGCGAACAGCCAAGAAAATTGAGTACCAATTGCCATCTGGACCTTCGATAAACTGGGCGTGTCCTGCCGAAGTAATTGGATTTGGGCGGTCGGCTGGTAAACCTCTTTGAGTTAAAACTGGATTTCCTTCATACGGCACATACGGCCCCCAAATGTCTTTGCTACGTAAGGCTACTTGTGAGTGATTCACCGATGTTCCACCTTCTGCACAATATAAAATATACCAATCGTTACGTTTCATGATGTGAGGTCCTTCAATCCAAACTGGTTTTTTGGTAATATCTACACCACCGTTTATCAATTGCTTTTTCTCACCGATAGTTTTCAAGTTTTTATAATCAAACTCATACATTTGCACAGTGCGGTGGCCAGGGTAAAGTGGCTTATTATCAGGAGCATCGCTGTTGTAAGTAATGTAGGCTTTATCGGTAGCTTCATCGAAATAAATTGATGGGTCGATGCCTCTTACTTGTGGCAATTTTACAGGATTGCTGTAAGGCCCAGCAGGATTTGTGGCTGTAACTACAAAGTTTCCGTCGTGGTCGATATCGGTACAAGTAACGTAATAAATACCTTTGTAATAGGCAATGGCAGGGGCAAAAAGACCACGGCTCATACGCTCGCCCATAAAATCCATTTGTGATGGACGACTGATTACATTGCCAATTTGTTTCCAGTTTTTCAAATCACGGCTGTGCATGATGGGCAAACCTGGGAAATACGAAAAAGTAGAATGCACAGAATAATAATCTGCACCTACTTTTACGATGCTTGGGTCGGGATAAAAGCCTGTTAATATCGGATTTGTAAGGGTTACTTGTGCCGATGCGATTTTTACACAACAAACCAATACGATAATGCTACAAATTTTTGCTAATTTCTTTAACATTGTAATCTTTGTTTAATTCGTAAATTTTAAAGTGATAAAGTGATGATTTGACCTTTTTGAGTGGCAATGTCATACAATTTTGTTGTTGCCAAAGTAGGTACTTTTATGCTTGATTTTTCTGAAATAACAGGTTTGGCTGTTTCATCTAAACTAAAAAATGGGTTGGTATTTTTGCCGTTGGCTTCTTTGAGTTTTGTGCCATTGCTTCGCTTCAAATCATTTGATGTACGTAATCTCAAATTCCCTCCGAGGTTCGATTTTACGACCAGTTTCACCAATTTAGTAGCTGCCCATTGCATTTCTACGATTTCAAAACCTCCGATTGCTTTCAAGCCAGAAATTTTACCAGAAGGCCAAACATCTGGCAAAGCAGGAAGTAAGTGAACGGCACCATCTGAACTCTGCATCAACATTTCGGTAATACCCGAAGTACAGCCGAAGTTTCCATCAATCTGAAAGGGTGGGTGAGCATCAAAAAGGTTATTGTAAGTACCGCCCGCACCACGCTCGTTGCCAATAGGCGTTAATTGGTTTTGAATCAATTTATAAGCATGGTTTCCATCTTGCAATTTTGCCCACCAGTTTACTTTCCAGCCCATACTCCAACCTGTCGAAACATCTCCACGGTAAATCAGAGAATTTTTTGAAGCCTCAAAAAGTTCTGGTGTTCGATAAGCCGAAATCTGATTCGATGGATAAAGGCCGTAAAGGTGAGAAATATGGCGGTGTTGGTCTTTAGGGTCATCGATATCATCGAGCCACTCTTGTAATTGATTGTGCTGCCCAATGTGCATTGGCGGTAATTTATCTCTTAATTTCTTGAGAGAATCCACAAAAGTGG
>NZ_JBMLRC010000305.1:0-2569 GCF_049241225.1 Emticicia sp. | reverse complement strand
CTTTCGTATCCCAAAGTAGTTTTAGGAAGTCTTTCAGCGGCATATCCATTCCTACTTTATTGTCAGTTTGCGTTATTTCTTTATTAGTAGAAAGTGCATATACCTTGCGGGTGCGATTTTCGTTTTTAGCTTTTAGCCCGAAAATATCCTCTAAGTTTTTCATACCAATTTCTCCCAACCGATGTTTCATTGACTCAGGCACTTTGATAATTAGGCAATACTGCTGTTTTTCCTCCAATAAATATTTGGTTTGCTCCGAAACCTCCAAACATGCTCTATCATTAGGATTTGGGCGAGTAGTTTGATAAAGCACTTGGTACATCAGCGGTACTGTACAATTAATAAATTCGTACTCGAAATCTGATTTTTTATTGATTTGTGGCTGTACGCCTTCTTTGTGTGCCGAAACTGCCACTTTATAAAAACTTTTATCTTCTGCCTGCCCAATGCTCATAGCCGTGGCACTTTCGGTCTTTGTGGCAAACTCGGCTTTGGTTTTTACGGCTAATATTGCCCCGCTTTTTGCCAAATAAATTACTTCTTCGGTTACTTCTTCGGGCGATGTGATGGCTTTGATGTAGCCTTGTGGGTCGATGATAATCGTATGAGGCATCAGTTGATGATAAAACAACTGATTGATTGATTTATTGGCATCAATCGCAATCGGCATCGAAGTTGGACGTTTTTTTAAGAAATTTACGACTTTCCACCGCTCTTCGTCGGTTACGTTGATAACTTCTAAATCGGTCGGAAACTTTTTCTGTAAAGTGGCTAAATGGTCCATCGCAGGAAAACACGGCCCACAGTAAGTTGCCCAAAACTCCAAAATGACTACTTTTCCACGATAGTCTTTGATGTTTTTCTTGGTTGTACCTTCTTTAGTAAGAATATTTATATCGAAATCAGGTACTAATGAGCCTAACTGAATCGATTCTGAAACCGCTCCTTCTTGTGCATAAGTACGCACCACAAATGCACATACAATACTGACGATGGTTAAAATCCTTCTCATTATGTTTCGATTACGATTAAAATCTATGCAAAATTAAGCCTTTCTTTGGAGTTTTTGCATAGTAAAATAGTCGACTTGGTGCTAAAATGAAAAAAACAAACAATATTTTAAGCAAATTTGAGCAAAAACCCTGCCATTGAGTAGGGGAGGTTATTTTTCAGAATGGTCTTCTCTATCAAGATAATTTTATGCGTGCATACTATTTTTCAAGAAATTTGGTTTAATTTCGCCATTATCTATCAACTAAAAAACCAAGATGAAAAATACACAAGTAAAACTTATTGCTCGACCAGTGGGAGCTCCAACGGCCGATTGTTGGGAAATTATCGAAACCGAAACTCCCGAATTGGCTGAAAATCAGATTCTTGTTCAGAACCAATATTTGTCAATCGACCCAGCCATGCGTGGTTGGATGAACGAAGGGAAATCATATATCAGACCTGTAAAAATAGGTGAAGTAATGCGTGCTTTGGGTGCGGGTGTAGTAGTGGAATCGAAACACACTGATTTTAAAGCAGGCGATTTTGTAACTGCTGGAACGGGTGTGCAGGAATATGCAATTTTGGATGGAAAAGAAGCTGTGAAAGTTGACCCAAGTTTTGTTCCTCTACCAGCCTACCTCGGTACTTTGGGAATGTCGGGCTTGACAGGTTATTTTGGATTGTTGGATACTGGCCAGCCCAAAGAAGGTGAAACAGTGGTGGTTTCGGGAGCAGCAGGTGCTGTGGGAAGTGTGGTTGGACAAATTGCCAAAATAAAAGGCTGTCGAGTGGTGGGAATTGCTGGCGGAGCCGATAAATGCCAATATGTGGTGGAAGAATTGGGCTTCGATGCTTGCGTTGATTATAAAGTAGGAAATTTAAGAAATCAACTGAAAGAGGCTTGTCCGGCAGGAGTTGATGTGTACTTTGATAACGTTGGTGGTGAAATTTTGGATACTGTACTGACGTTGATAAATCTTCGTGCAAGAATCGTAATTTGTGGAGCGATTTCGCAGTATAACGCAACCGAAAAGCCAGTTGGGCCAAGTAATTATCTATCGCTTTTGGTGAATCGTGCAAGAATGGAAGGAATTGTAGTGTTTGATAATGCCGCCAATTATGGAAAAGCGGTAAAAGAAATGGCAGGTTGGATTGCCCAAGGAAAACTTAATTCAAAAGTTTATGTGGCCGAAGGTGGCGTAAAAGCTTTCCCCGAAACATTGATGAAATTATTCAAAGGAGAAAATACGGGTAAGTTGGTTTTGAAAGTTTAGTTGAGTCGATGGTCGGTAGTCGATGGTCGATAGCTTTTTATATTGCTGTCTATGTTGTCTCATGCTGAAAATATTGATGTTTTAATCGAACGCATCGCCTTGTGCCAGTCACGAGGTGATGCGTTTTTTCCTGATGGAATTTTTCCTTCTTATCGGCATAAAAAATATCTTTTTTATCGCCGACCCGATACCAATATTTTTTATACGGCCACTATTGTATTCATTCTAAATCAGGTAAAAGATAAAGTTTCGGCAAAATCTCAAACGATTATTGAACACATTACGGCAAGGGCTATTAAAAA
>NZ_JBMLRC010000304.1:0-2499 GCF_049241225.1 Emticicia sp. | reverse complement strand
TTTACTCGCCAAAATAATACTCAAAACATAAATTTACAATTGCCACCAAGCCAAAGACCACTGCATAGTTCGTATTTCCTAATTTATGAAGCATAAATGTTGCTAACATAAACAACACAAACTCAAAGGCAATTCTATACCCTAAGCTTAGTCGATTGGAAGACCTTGGTGCTGCAAAATAGCCCCAAAGTAAAACTACAACTACTATTAGCAATAATGCAAATCCGTATTTTGACCATAAGCCTTTTCCTTGTAAATATCCCCAACGGCCCACGGCAGCCAGCATACCCAATTCGAGCAAAAAAGCAGTAACTTGATTGATAATCCTTATGAATTGCATCGTTTTGTGATATATTTATTTAAATCATTCATGAGTTATTGCTGTGTTCGAGCAAATTTTACTTGATTTTTCAAGGTATTTACTGCCGAATTCCAAGTAGCTTCTGATGTGGCTTTTTTATTAAATTCATTCGTGATACCTGAGTTATGAAAAGCGTCAGCTTCTTTAATAAATGGCTCAATTTGCTTTGCCCAAATATCCATTTGTTTAATGGTTTTTTCATCGGTTAAGATATTTTGCTGCAAATGTTTTTTCAAATCAGCATATTCAGTTTTGAAGCCTGCCCATGCGGCAGTAAGTTTATCGCAAGCTGCTGAACGTTGACTAAAAGCAGGATTACCTAAATTTATCAATGAACAGTTATTTGAAATTTCGCCCCATTTATCAGCTATTGGTGTAATATTGTTGGTATTTCTGAGAATATGCTCAAAAGCTCCATCTAAATCCCACGGAATTAGGTGCATTTTTCGGTTCTTTTTGTCCTCAAACCAATAATAATTGTGATTGTAGCACGAAGCTAAATCATTGCAATACCAATGAAATGGGCCATCGTCGTGGCGAATCAATCTATCAACCACCGCATAAGATATTATTTGGTTGACATCCATGTATTTTCTAACCAAATCCTTTGCGTTAGTGGTGTTTGAAGCCGCAAAAGCACTGCCAAATTCCTTGAAAAAACTCACATCTGGTTTTTCCTCATTGGTTTTTAGGGCATCAATAAATGCTTTATCAGTTTGAACTTCACCCGTTGGTTTGAGTGGCCATACTTCTTTGTAAATATCGCCTTTTCCGTTTTTATAGAAATATTCAGCAAAACGATTGTCGATTTCTTCTGTAAGTCCAAAAAGCCCCCAAAGTTGTCCATTGACCACTACTCGTGCATGCACCGAACGAGGAGCAGGTACGCCCATTTGAGCGAAAAGCCAATAACCTAATCGCTCCCGAAGCTGCGATTTATCATAGTTTTGACTATGAAATTGAAGTTTATTTAAATCATAAAAACGCTCTTTGCGGTCTTGCCAATTTATTTTTACTTGCATACTCAGTTTCACGCAAGTTTTATACCCCGAAGGATTTGTCCAATCCCTACCCGAAACACAACCTACATAAGCTCCAATAGAGCCTTTATAGCGAACCCCAACAGGGCTAATCGTATCTCCTTCAAAGACTAACGCCGCTTCTACGTATTCTTCTTTGGTAGGGTCTGCATTAATTTTATATAAATCGTCATCTCTAAAAATGAGTTGATACGTTTTTACACCCTCTTGATTATAGACATAATCAGAGTTTTTGGAAAGATATTTTTCCGTGCCTTTCGGTGTAATTTTCGGCACAACCTCCTTCACGATTGGCGTTGGGGTGTCATCTTCCAGTTTTTCTTTCGAGCAGGAAACAATAATTATAAACCCTGTGATTGACAGAAAAAAGAGTTTGGTAAGTATTGAAATTTTCATGGCAAATCTTTACGAATGAAAAAAGTTTAGTTTTTGTGTGGTTTTTGAGGGAGACGTAGGCCTTTACCTACGTCTCCGATTGTATTTATGGCAATTTAAAATTCCATTTTGAATTATCACTATTGAAATCAAACTTTCCTAAAGTTGGTGTACTATCTCCCGAAGAAATCAAAGCAAGTTTTTCGTTAGAGTTCGGTACAACTTTTGGCATAATACGGTAAGTTCCATCAATCAATTGGTCGATTCTCCAAAGTTGTTGGGCAGCACCTGTAAACTTCGGTACGGTTATCAATTCAGCGTCTGCCGTAGCAGCCAAAGCACGTTCTGTGCCAGCAATCACGATTTTATAATATTGTCCACCTGGGTAGCCACCACCATCAGGTACGGCCGTAATTGTCCATTTTTGGTGTGGTCTGGCTATGTAGTCGCCCGCTCTTACGCCAATTTCACCAGTAGGCCATTTTTCAATAACATCTTTAAGTTCTTGCGATGCCACAGGTTTGATGGGTTCGTTTGGGTCACGAGGGCCACGGAATCCACCCGCCAAACGAGTGAAATCTACGATTAGTTCAAGCCCATAGCCACGGCGTTCGGATTCTATCATATAAGTGCCTTCTTTGAAAAGCTCTCCTCCTACTGGCCAACCATTTTTCCAAAGTAACGGACGAATCGCCAACACACTGCGACCACTTTGGTCTAAGT